>NZ_JACJSW010000191.1:0-50352 GCF_014698375.1 Microcystis flos-aquae FACHB-1344
ATTTGTCAAAAAGAAATGTTTATATGGTAAATATTATGAGAACTTTTCTGACTTTTCTTCAGCTATTTATGAATGTCTGAATGATGCCCATCTGAAACATAAAAAAGAACTGGATTCCTTGCTGACTCTACGATTTCAGAAGTTTAATAAATCTCAGATTATGAACGTCTAAAGTATAGTTTTAGGGGCAGTAAAACTATCCGTAAGCGGTCCGGTTAAGTTTTTTCCTAAAACCCGTCTTCTTGCCTTTGATTTCACCAGGCTCAACCTAACCCTATTTAATCGCTCTCTCTATTCTGGTTTTATTAGAAATGGCCAGGTAAGCGAAGCGAATTTTTATCAGGAAAGCATCAAAAAACAGGCATTTTTTGCCTATTTTTTGATCACAGAAACAATGATGGCAGCCCGGGGACGAGGGGGAGGATTAGCCCTTTGGATAAAAGAGATAAGTGAGACAAAACCAGCTGAAAAATAAGTGATTAGAGGAGAAATAGATGGGATATTCTATTGAGGTAGATGGGACAAATTTTGACAGTGAAGTGATCGAGAAATCCTATCTAAATACGGTGATTTTAGACTTTTATGCTCTGTGGTGTGGACCCTGTAAATTGGTAAAACCGATGCTAGAAAAACTGGCAAGCGAATATAATTTTATCCTGGCCAAAATAGATATAGATAAAAATCCCGAATTAGCCGAACAATACGATGTGGAAGGAGTTCCCGATGTGCGAATTGTCAGCAAGGGAGAAGTGTTACCCTGTTTTGTTGGTGCTTTGCCAGAAGAACAAATTAGAGACTTATTTTCCCGTCTCGATTTAAAATCGGAATTAGAAACAGGATTAGCAGAAATACAAGAAGCGATTGCTCTCGATAATTTGCCCGCAGCTAAACAATTATTTGATCGTCTTTTTCCTAAATATCCCAACGAACCGCGATTAGTTATTATGGCGGTAAAATTTCTCATGCGTCTAGAAAAATGGTCAGATGCTTATCGATTAATCAGTGCTATTAAAGAGGAAAATCCTGTTATCAAAGGATGGAAAACTCTCCTAGAATTTCAACAGTTAAAATCAGAAAATAATCCCCTCGATTCGATATTTTTTACTGGGATTAATTACGCATTAAAAGAAGATTATGCCGCCGCTTTAGATAAACTGATCAGCGTAGTGGAAGAAAGTAGAAAATATCGTCAGGATGGGGCAAGAAAAGCCATGTTAGCCATATTTCAGATTTTAGGAGTTAGTCATCCCCTCACCCAAGAATACCAAGCAAAGTTAACATTTCTGCTCTACTAGGTAGGGTTTACTAAAAAAGTTTGTTGGTGGGGTTAAGAGTCGGTCAGAACTAAAGCAATTACCCTGGAAATTTCAACAAATCTATTCCTTGAATTTCTGTTGACAACTGCCAGGGAATTGCTAGAGACAAGAAAGCTTATTTGTGGCGAATCATTTCATACAGGGCAACGTATTCTTCCCCGGGGCCATTCCAAGAGTAATCGCATTCCATGCCTTGAATCGCTAATTTTTGGAATTCTTCCGGTTGAGTGTACCACAATTCCAATGCCCGGGACATAGCTGATTCGAGGGCATTATTATCGGGATCAAAAAAGACAAAACCATTGCGTTCTTCGGGTTGGTGATAGGTATCATAATCGCGATCAAAAACCGTATTAACTAAACCACCAACTCCCCGGACGATGGGAACGGTTCCGTATTTTAAGCTGATTACTTGTGTCAGTCCGCAGGGTTCAAAATTACTGGGAACCACAATCATATCGGCCCCCGCATAAATGAGGTGAGATAATTCCTCATTAAAGCCCAATTCAATATGGACATCAGGGTTATTATTTAGGTGATTTTTCTCGTGCCAGAACCAGTTATTAATTAACGATTCGGTGGCGGAACCTAGGAGGACAAATTGCGCCCCGCGAGCTAAGGCATAGTACATGGCATGGTGAACTAAATGTACGCCTTTTTGGTCATCTAAACGACCGACATAACAAATTAAGGGCTTTTCTGGTTCATCTCTTAACCAGAGTCTTTCTCGCAGTGCCTTCTTATTGCGTGCCTTCTCGGAGAAGTTATCAATACCATAGGGTGCAGCAATAAATTTATCCACTTCCGGGTTCCAGATATTGTAATCTAAACCGTTGAGAATGCCAGTAAATTTGTGTTGATGCAGGTGAATTGTATGACCTAAACCGTAACTAACATCGGTGTGGTGTGCTTCCCAAGCATGGTGGGGTGAGACGGTGTTGAAATAGTTGGAAAAGACGATACCACCTTTCATAAAATTAATCACAAAAGGATTGAAGTTATCGCGCATTCGGGCATAGCTAAAGTAGTAAGTATCGTTATTTAATCCTGTTGCCCAGAGAATTTCCGCACCAGCAAATCCTTGATGTTTAAAGTTATGGATGGTGTAGAGAACGCGCTGATTGCCCATACCATGATATTTATAAATTTCAAAAAGTAAGGGCGGAATTAAACCAGTTTGCCAGTCGTGACAATGAATTATATCGGGACGTTTATTACTTCTGAGCAAAAATTCTAAAGCGGCTTTGCAGAAGAAGGCAAAACGCATATTATCGTCTTTACAACCGTAGTAAGTACCGCGATTAAAGAAATTATCGCCCGAATTGGGTTGAATAAAGAAACACAAGCGCCCGTGTACCCAACCACAAAAAACGTTACAGTGAATTGCCCCACCGTACCAAGGTACCCACAGGTCCCGATAAGCCTCGTGTAAGCCCCAAATTTGGTCGTAGCGCATACAATCATACATGGGTAGGATTAGCTCCACGCAATGACCGCGAATTTCTAATTCTCGACTCAATCCATATACCACATCCCCCAATCCCCCAGCTTTAATCACTGGGGCGCACTCAGAGGCAACCTGAACTATATACATATATCAATAACTCCGTCGATTAATCTACAGGTCAGCTAGAAGCAATTTTTACAAAAGTATACAGTCTTCTGTGATTAATTGACTCGATCGAATTAGTTGCGGGTTGGGGTAGTGGGGTGTTGGGGTGTTGGGGTAGTGGGGTGTTGGGGTGTTGGGGTAGTGGGGGAATTTAGCTGAAATTTCCCTATCTCCCTAAATCCCTATCTCCCCAAATCCCCAAATCCCTATCTCCTGTCTCCTGAAGATTAACAGCGTTTTAACTGTCCTAGGAGCAAAATCACCTCATCGATGCCGTTTCTGAGGGTGGTGGCGGGTTGATCGCTGTTATTTACGGTTATGCTAAAGATTAGGGGTTGATTGTCGGCGGTTGCTAGATAACCCGCGAGGGCGATAACTCCGGTTAAAGTCCCGGTTTTTGCCTGTAATCGTCCTTCTAGGGGAGTCTGGCGGAATCTATTGGTTAAAGTGCCATCAACGCCGCCAATGGCTAAAGAACGCCGATAATCAGGATTTTCTGCCATTAGTTGTAAAATTTGACCTAAAGTCTTGGGTTTAATTAGGTTTTGTCGTGATAGCCCCGAACCGTCGCCGATTTTATAACTATCGCTGTTAATTCCCAGTTTTGTTAAAGTTTCTTGCAATCCCGAGACACCGCCGAGCATTTGTAGTAGGGTTTCGGCTAGTAAATTATCGCTATTTTTATTGACTTTTTCCACCAAATATGCTAGGGGTTCTGATTCTAAATTGGTGATCTCATGGCCGAGAATCTGTGAACTAATTTCTGCGTTTTTAACGGTAATTCCCGCTTTTTCAAGGATATTACGCCAGCGAGCCAGGAAATATTCCGAGGGTTGGGGAATAGCTAAATTAAAATCATCTTGACTATCAATAGCCAGAGAACCAGTGATAATCAGGCGATTATTGGCTAAATTGCCCTTAATTGCCAGAGTATTCGGGCTTCCTTGCGCTGCGGTGCTGGTTTGATTCTCAATTAGCCATTGTTTAGCGGCAATGGGATCAGACCATTGTAAATCTAAGCTTTGCCCCAATTGTCGCGGTAAAAGCTTTAAAGTGACGGAATTTTCGTTTAAAACCAAGCTAGAAGCGGGTACAGCATAGTCAAAAAAGACATCTTCCCATTCCCAGGTTTTTTGACTATCGGAGACGACAAAAGGACTAGCAACGACAATTAAGCGATAAATTGAGTTAATTCCCTGTGCTTTTAACTTTTCTGCTAATTTTTCTAACTTTTCTGTGGTTATGGTTGCATCTCCCCTCCCGACTAAGGTTAAAGTTTCTAAATCGGGGGGGTTGCCCTGGGCTAAAATGGGGGTTTTCAGACGATAATCGCGGTTAAATTTGCTGAAAGCGGCGGCAGTGGTTAATAATTTCGCAGTAGAAGCGGGAGTAAAAAAGTTATTTTCGTGGAGACTATAGAGATTTTCCTGAGAATTAAGGGATTTTACGAAAATTCCCCAATAAGCGCCTTGATAATCGGGTCGGGCCAAAATGCGATCGATCCTGGTGGCTAAGTCTGCTGGACAGATAAACTGGGAAGGGGGGGAATTGTCTTGACTGATGGGGGTTGCGAGGGTGACGGGATGGTTTACCCAGAGAAATAGGGAACAAGTCCCCAAGAGAAAAGATAATTTCGAGCGGCGTGTTAGCATAGAATTAAGTCTTGGCAGTAGGTAAATTGACTCTAATTTAGCAGCATTAGTGACCATATTCTGCTAGTTACTCGATAGATTCAGTTAGGGATTGATCCGAGATATTCGCTCCCCTTTTTGCCAAAAAAGTTTCTTGATTCCGTCAAACTTCTATTCATTTGCGAGGATGTTTTTATGAGTTATGATTTTGATTTATTGGTGATTGGTGGTGGTTCTGGTGGTATTGCCACCGCTAGACGGGCAGCCGAATACGGGGCAAAAGTGGGATTAGCAGAATACGATCGTTTGGGAGGAACCTGTGTTAATCGCGGTTGTATTCCCAAAAAATTAATGGTTTATTCTAGTCGTTTTCCGCAACTATTTAAGGATGCGGAAGGTTACGGTTGGAGTCCAGTAGAGAGTCAGTTAAATTGGCAAAAATTAATTAGTGCCGTTAATCAGGAAACTATACGTTTGAATGGCATTTATCAAAAGATGCTCGATAATTCTCAAGTGACGATTTTTCCTAATTATGCCAAGTTTATTGATACCCATACCCTAGAGGTGGGAGACGAGAAAATTACTGCCGATAAAATTTTAATTGCCGTGGGGGGACATCCCGTTAAACCTGATATTCCGGGGATCGAACATACGGTAGTTTCTGATGCCATGTTTCAACTGCCAGAACAACCGAAAAGAATTATAGTTTTAGGGGCAGGATATATTGGGGTAGAATTTGCTGGTATTATGCACGGATTAGGGACAGAAGTGGTGCAGTTAATCCGTAAAGACAAGATTTTAAGAGGGTTTGATGAGGATATCCGCGATGAGATTCAAGCGGAAATGATCCGTCAGGGAATTAAAATTATGCCCCAAACTTTCCCCACTTCGATCGAGAAAACTGCTGCGGGTTTAAAAGTACATATTCAGGGTAAAGAAATCTCAGAAATCTTATTTGTTGATGCCCTAGGATTAGCCGCTACTGGAAGAATCCCTAAGCTGGAAAAATTGGGCTTAGAGAATGTCAATGTCGAGGTAAAAAACGGGGCAATTGTCGTCAACGAGTATAGCCAAACCAGCGAAGATAATATCTATGCCGTGGGCGATTGTACTGATCAAATTAATTTAACTCCCGTGGCCATTAATCAGGGGCGAGCTTTTGCCGATACAGTCTTTGGTAATAAACCCCGGTTAATGAGTTATGAAAACGTTCCCTCGGCAGTATTTTCTACTCCTGAAGCGGCGACAGTGGGATTAACAGAATTGCAAGCAAAAAACCTATATGGTGACACGGGAATTAAAGTTTATCGGTCTAAATTCCGCCCCGGTTACAATGTTTTACCAGACCGAGAGGACAAAACTTTGATGAAATTAGTTGTCCATCAGGAAAGTGGTAAAATTCTCGGAGCGCACATGGTGGGAGATCACGCCGCCGAAATTATTCAAGGAGTAGCCATTGCCGTAAAAATGGGGGCGACAAAAGCCGATTTTGATGCCACAGTCGGCATTCATCCCAGTGCTGCTGAGGAATTCGTCACCATGCGTTGATTAGCAATTTTAGGTGTGTTAAACCAACCTAACACACCGGAGAAAATTAACCCTTTTGGCTATTGACAATTGAGCCATTTTGTGATGGTTTTTCGGCTAATTTTTGAGCAAGATTTAAGATATCGGAGGGGATCATAATGATGGTACTGGTGTTATTTTCCGCTCCAATTTCCGTTAACATTTGTAGGCGGCGTAATTCCAAAGCGGCGGGATTTTCCATGATTAATCGGGAAGCTTCCGCTAATTTTAAGGAGGCTTCCTGTTCTGCGGCAGCTTTAATCAAACGGGCGCGTTTTTCTCGCAATGCTTCCGCTTCCTTGGCCATAGCTCGCTGCATAGCGGTGGGAATTTCCACATCTTTCATCTCCACCCGTTCGATATCAATGCCCCAAGGTTCGCTAATTTCATCGACAATTTGTTGGACTGCTTGATTAATTTTGTCTCGTTTTTGCAAGACATCATCGAGACGATTTTGACCAACTACATTTCTTAAAGTGGTCATGGCCGCTTGGTAAACGGCCGCAGAATAGGATTCGACTTTATTAATCGCTTTGCTAGGATCGATAATGCGATAGTAGAGAACCGCATTAACCTTAATTGTGACATTATCGGCGGTGACAGTTTCTTGCGGGGCGATATCGACGGTTTTGGTGCGAATATCCAGCTGCATTTTTTGGTCAACTAGGGGATTGACATCCTCACCGCCGTAAAACGGACGGCGATTCCCAAACCTCACGATTTAGGTTTCTGCTTCTTTCCCTTGCGGGGTTCCGCACCTGCCTTAACAGATTTACTCTGTTCTGGTCTTATGGTCGCTCTACAGACTGACACCGCAAGCCCTGCGGCCAAAATATTTTTACTGGCGTTAATATCTCGGTCATGGTGAGTCCCACAGTCTGGACAATCCCATTCTCGAACATTTAACGGCATTTTTTCAGCAATATACCCGCAATTACTACATCTTTTAGAGCTAGGAAACCATCTATCTATTTCGATGTAATTTCTTCCATACCAACGGCATTTATAGGCTAATTGTCGGGTAATTTCTCCCCAACTAACATCAGATATTGCCTGAGATAATTTCGGGTTTTTGACCAGATTCTTGACGGCTAAATTCTCAACTACAATCGTTTGGTTTTCACGAACTAATTGAGTGGTTAGCTTATGTAAATGGTCTTTTCTGCTATCGGTGATTTGAGCGTGAATCCTTGCTACTTTGATTCTCGCTTTTTCCCGATTTTTTGAGTCTTTCTGTTTTCTAGAAAAATTTTTCGCTGCTCTTCGCAACCTCTGATAATGTTTCTTAAAATGCTTAGGATTAGATACCTTGTCTCCATCGCTGGTAATCACAAGGCTACTAATTCCTAAGTCAATTCCGATGGCTTTATCGGTTGGGGGTAATGGCTTAATTGTTGGGTCATCAAATCTTATTGAGATATGCCAGCGTCCAGACGGATGTAATCTGACTGTTACTGTGCTTGGTTCACAGCTTTCTGGTATTTGTCTTGACCATCGAATAGGTAAAGGTTCTGTGCATTTGGCTAAATAGATTTGTTTGTCTTTAAATTTAAAAGCAGATTTGGTAAATTCGGCACTTCCTCCCTGATGTTTTTTCTTAAAGTTAGGATACTTAGTACGACCAGCAAAGAAGTTAGTGAAAGCTGTTTGTAAATGTCTTAACCCTTGTTGTAAAGGTACACAGCTTACTTCATTGAGAAAGTTTAATTCTTCTTGCTTTTTCCAATCGGTTAGCATTGAAGAAGTTTGAGCGTAGCCTACTCTTTCTTGTCTTTCGTACCAAGCTTGTGTTCTGACATGGAGAGCTTTGTTGTAAACTAATCTTACACAGCCCAAAGTGCGCCGCAATAGCGACTCTTGTTCGGGTGTTGGGTAAAATCGAAACGAATAGGCTTTTTCCATGTCTCACATTTTAGCATATATTTCGTAAACGATGCTCATATTTAACAGTAAAGCCGTCGTAGAACGACGGGGTTTCAGACCCAAATTTTCGATGATCCAGTACAGTCCGGGGCCTTTGGTGTCTTGATAACGACCTAGACGAAAGATAACACCACGCTGGTATTCTCGATCGATTTTAAAGCCATTTAACCCCAGAATGCCCGCTATCAACAGCAAGGGTGCTAGAAATTCCATATTAATTACCACTTATCGGGTTCAAGTTAATCAGTGTGCGGTGACATCTCAATTACAATCTCCTCGCTCCTGACCACTAATACATTCATTCTAGAGAGTAACCGGGCTGTCGGGGAAACTCATAACGAAATATTACAATTTTTAGGAATTGCCCAACCAGCAGCGATGACTCGACTTCCAGACCCCGACCTGAGATAAACTACAGAATGTTATCAGAATTTACCTTGATATTATGAGCGTAGTTAGCCAAGTCATCCTCAAAGCCGACGACGAACTTCGTTATCCTAGTAGTGGTGAACTACAGGGTATCGGGCAATTTTTAAAAACCGGTGAGCAGAGAATTCGCATTGCCGAGACTCTCGCTGACAATGAGAAAAAAATCGTCGATCAGGCTCAAAAACAACTGTTCAAGAAACGTCCCGATTATAGAGCGCCGGGGGGTAATGCCTACGGTCAGCGTCAATATAATCAATGCTTGCGCGATTATGGTTGGTATCTCCGTCTAGTTACCTATGGGGTATTAGCCGGAGATAAGGGACCGATCGAACAAACCGGTCTGATCGGGGTCAAAGAGATGTATAACTCTCTTAATGTTCCCATCCCCGGCATGGTGGAGGCGATTCGTTGTCTCAAAGAGGCCGCTTTAGGTCTTTTGACTCAAGAGGATGCCGTGGCAGCAGCCCCCTACTTCGACTTTATCATCCAGTATATGTCCTAAGCGATCGGGACAATCCCAAGGGCCTGAAGTCTGAAAAGGGGCAATTTTCGTCTCTTTCAGAGTTCAGGCTTGACTTTTTTCAGTTATCAGTGATCACTGATAACTGATAACTGATCACTGATAACTGATTATGTTTTGGCGCATTGTACTACTTACTTTTCTGATTCCATCGGTCTATGGGGTGTTTGGCTGGTCGATCACCCATGAGCGTTTATCATGGAGTGATTGGTTACTTGCCCGCGGTGATGAGATGAATTGGACTCTCACTAGCGAATGGCTAGAAATCATCATCTATATCCTAGCGGTAGGGGTTATCCTCTCAATTGCCCTAGGATTAACTCTGTTTAGTCACTTAATGCCGGTATTTTTCCGCAGTTGGTTTAAAAACGATATTAGTGCTGTATTATCAATTCTCGGCTGGTCTTTGGCGGTAGTCTTTATCTTCCACAAGTGGGCGGTATTTAGTCGAGTTTTAATCCTCTTAGCCGCCACTATCCTTGGTCGTCTAGAACTTCAGGAAGCAGGTTACAATAGGTGGCAAGTTTTCCTGATGCTCACCATCCTCTGCTTAGGTAGTTTTGGCTTGGGAATTTGGGCTTATAATCTTTGGGGTCACGAATTTCATCGAGTTACTACGGATTAATCTTATCTGGTGCGTGGGGTGCGGATTACTAATTTTGGTTTTTCATTCCAAGGTTATCGCCGCAAACACGCACCCTACAAAATTGCTTATCTCTAATCTTTAAAAAGTATGCCAAAAAAAAATAACGATACGCTCAAACGAGTCTTAATTGTTTCCTCTGGCTTAGTATTTCTGGCTTTAATGGTGGTGCCAACTTTAGGTTTATGGAAAAATAATAATTCTAATTCCCCCCAAGGCAGTCAACCCGGGCAAGAGGCAACTATTCCTACCGAAAAATTAGAAGAAATGGTCAAAGGTTACGAGAAAATTCTCGAACGTGAACCAGATAACCCCACTGCTTTGCAAGGACTAGCCCAAGCTCGCTTACAGTTAAAAGATTTTATCGGAGCCAGAGAACCTTTAGAAAAGTTATATCAAAAATATCCCGACAATCTGGAAGTTATGCTAGTTCTTTATGGAACAAGATTACAAACTCAAGACGTTTCTGGAGCCAAAAGTATTCTAGTAAAATTAGTCAAAAACTATCCCCAAGAACCGAAGTTTAAAGAAGAATTAACCCGTTTAAATCAAGCGATTGCGGCAGCTTCTAAACAGCCACCCCCAGAACCTAAAAAGTAATGAAAAAAGAATTAATCATCGAAGTTGGGCGAAGTGAAAGACAATATCGAGAATTTTTTATTTCTTGACTTGTTGCGATTATCGACATTGCTTGGGCATTACTGCGGCCCTTCTTCGGTAAATTAGCCCCTTTGCCTAGGAATGGCACTGCCCCCTAGACGACTAGAAAGAAACTTCGCTAATATCATCTAACCCTGACATTAGCTAACTTTGTTAGATAAGAACTTTTTCGAGAATATATGATCGGCCTATAATAGTAACTGTAGTCACCCCTATCCTTTAGCGATAATTCTTGGTTTGGGGTTGATGTCCTTCAGCGCAAGCGAGATTGGTTATGAAAATTAGCGAACTAGAAAACTACTTGGCTCAGGTTAAGTCAGAGATTGGTGACATCGATATCGTCTATCAATGTCACAGCCAGCACTATAGTTGGTTGGACAAAATGAGAAGCCATCAACTGAAAGTGTTAAAAAATACCGTAGACACTAAATTATTAATTTCTCTGCAATAGCCATTTTCTCTTGCTAGATGCCGGCAAGGTAATCCGGTCTGTCTAATCTGCTTAACAGTTTATCTTTTCTTCACTGTCGATAGGTTCTTAAACCAGCCGCGTCGCCAAAAGAAAATGATTAAACTGAAAGCAACGGTTAGCATCAACACCCAGACGAATACATAGCCCCAATACCATTCTAATTCGGGCATATTATAGGGGGATTTATCAGTATCAAAGTTCATGCCATAAATACCGACAATGAAGGTGAGCGGGATAAAAATCGTCGAGATTACCGTTAAAGTTTTCATAATCTCGTTCATTTTATTACTCACGGAAGACAGGTAAAAATCCATTAAACCATTGGCAAATTCCCGGTAATTTTCGATAACATCGAGAATTTGTACCACATGGTCATAACAGTCTCTTAGATAGGGTTTAATGGTTGTATCGATGACAATATACTCATCGCGTAAAAGCGCATTGAGGGTGTCCCTTTGCGGCCAAATTGCTCGTCGCAGGGAGAGTAATTCCTGACGCAGTTGGTAAATTTGTGATAAAGTCTGTTCCGTGGGACTAGCTAAAATTTCGTTTTCTAACTCCTCGATTCTTTCTCCGTAGGACTCTAAAACAGGAAAATAACCGTCAATAATAGCATCCCAAATTGCGTAGGCTAAATAACCCGATTTTTGCTGCCGGATGGAACCTTTATTTAAACGGATTCTTTCCCTAACTCCCTCTAAAGAATCGTATTGTCCTTCTTCCTGCACGGTTAAAACATAATTCTTCCCAACGATTAAACTGATTTGTTCTAGCAAAAAACCCTGATGATCGATCAGGATAGCCATTGGCACTATTATTAAAATATAATTCTCGCATTCTTCCACTTTTGGTCTTTGGGGAATACTGACTATATCCTCAAGGGTTAAGGGATGTAAATGAAAAATTTCCCCCAACTCTTGCAGTTTATCTTCATTACCCAAACCGACGATATCAACCCAAGAGATGGAATCATCGGATAAATATTTAAGACAGTCTTGAGGTAAGAGATTATTAACTCTAGTGGCTTGTTGAGAATTATAATTAATTAAAAATATCTCGGTAGCAACGGCATTTTCATCGATGGTGATTAACCCCGGCATCGTCCCGGGTTGGTTATAGTGATAATCATAAAGGTGGGGTTTTGTCTGGGAGGATTTTCGCCCTTTTTTATACCTAGTTAATCTTTTGTTATTGCTCATAGTTGAGATCGATCGCTGTTTGCCTTTTTCTTAGCATTGATCGCTCAAACATTCCTCAATTTTTAGCTAACTTTAAGATTGTCCCAGACTCTTAAAAAACGAAGATTAAACGTAAATGCCAATTATTAGCCGTTTCCCTCTCGATTTCGATGCGACGGATAAACTCACGAAAATAAAAACGGCGCTCTATTTCCGATAAATCTCGCCAAAATTGCGGAAAAGCAACGGCACGAGCGATAATAGTCAGGTTATCCGGGGGTAATTGGTCTAAACGTCCTTGAATCTGCGCGATCTCGTTTTTCAGTTTATAGGCCCGTAGATTAGCCGTTTCTTGATCTAAAATTCCCGCCGCTTCTAGGGAGGGCAATTGCGACAAAATATCGTTTTTTTGCCCTATTTCCTCGCTCATTCCCCGTTTGATCCCCTCTAAATCTGGTAAAGATATCTGAGCGATCGTCGGTGGTAGGTCTTGACAAATGCGCTCGATTGTGCTATTGAGAATTTTTTCATAAGCGATCGCCGAACATTTTTTTGTCCGGGGACATTGCAAAGGTCGCAAATAGAGGTATTCTAGGCCCTTTCCTCGCGCCGTCACTTTGGTAATCGTCATCCCCGATTGACATTGACTACAGACGACTAAACCCGCTAAGGAACGCGGGGCGCTGGCACTGCGGGGGGGTAATTTGCGATTATTTCTCAGGATGCGATCGATCTGGGCCGCTTCTTCCCGGGAGATAATCGGGGTGTGGGTATCGGGGATAATATCTTGACCGAGATAGCACAAATCGCCGCGATAAACGGGATTAGTCAGCCATTTATGGGCAGTAGCTACCGATATCTTCTTACCATAGCGTTTTTCTAGATAGCGCACCGTGGAACGCAGGGAAGCGGAAATCAAAAAGCGATCAAAAAAGTCTTTGACTACCGGCGCGGTACTGCGATCGAGTATATAACGCTCCTTGCCACGACGATAACCGTAGGGTGCTTTTCCGGGGGGAGGCAAAGCTTGCAGACGATTATGAGCGTGGCCTGCTTTTAAACGATTACTTAGTTCGTTTTTTGATATTTCTTGCAGAATCTTGGCAAAATTCAGCTTATAATCTGGGTCTTCTAGGGCAATTATATCTATGTCGAGGGCTTCTAAGGATTGTAAAATTTTGCTAACTTCCGTGCCATTGTCTCCCAATTCTGCTAGGCGACGCAGGATCAGCAGTCGGGGGGGAGTCTCTTGACAATCGCGGAGCAGTTGCTGCCGTTGTGAGCGATCGCCAAAATCCTGATACACTTGTTCGGGAGAATAGGTCGAAATCGAGTTATCGGGGGGACTATCAAGCAGGGGATTGGTATAGGTGTAGGCGATAATTTTCATGTTTTGCCGAGATGCTCCTATAGATAAGCTGTAGTGCTGAAAAAATGACGCACCCCACCGCTACAAGAACAGCCTACAATATTTAGACTAAATCCAGTTATTGAAGACTGATTATTTATACAACCCCGTAGAAATGTTAGATTTTAGGGGTGGTGATAATTTATCTATCTATCCCTCCCATTGATCGATCTAGGAGATAAGCAATGAAAATGAAAGTTATCGTTCACGAGGCGGAGGAAGGTGGCTTCTGGGGGGAAGTCCAGGCGCTCCCCGGCTGTGCCACCCAAGCAGAAACTTTCGAGGAACTACTAGAGAATTTACACGAGGCGATCGAAGGTTGTCTATCCATAGATGTGGAATCCTTGCCGACCGATCCGAAAACTCGTATTCTAGAAATAGCGATATGAAATCGATTTCTGGGAAAAAGTTCGCCAAAATTTTAGAGCGTCACGGATAGGAATTATTGAGAATTCAAGGTAGCCATCACATTTACTGTCAGCCGGATAATCCCACCCGTATCTCTGTGCCGATTCACGGAAATCAGGATTTAAAAATCGGATTACTCAAGCATTTTTTGAAACAAGCGGGACTTTCTGAAGAAGATATTTGATCAATGCGATCGTTGTAATTCCGTCACTCCCGAAAGATCGCAGAATTACCAATAACGATTATCAGCCTACAATATTACTAGGCGATCGAATATTCCCGGAAATTCAGATGAGTCAATCCCCCGTCACCAATTCCCTAGAAATTATCCTGACAAATATCACGGAAAAATTAGACTCTTTACAGAAAGATTTCACCGATCTAAAAGTAGATATGGCCGAGGTGAAAACCGAACTCAAGATTATTGATAGGCGATTGGAAAAAGTAGAGGGAACACAGGACGCTTTAATTCAGGATGTATCGGACCTTAAGGGAGCAAAATCGTTGATTATTCCCGTGGTAGTGGCAGTATTAACCAGTATTCTGACTCTGCTGGTGCGATCAATTCCGAATCCTTAAAGGATTTTTCTGGGAACGGCGATCAATTTTTGCAGGTGTATTCTCGTTTTCCCTTCAATCCGCCGGAGGGAGAAGGATCGGCTCGAAAACCGTCACATCCTCTTGATTTAACCTTTGAGCTAGATCAGCTTCTTCCAATCTTTCTAGAAAGGGCAAAATATCACTAAATGCCCGAAAACCTAAACTTTCAAGCTCATCGATGGTGATCGAATCGTCGGAGATATTACCTTTGCGTTGCAAAAGCAGACGAATTCTTTCCTCTTTGGCGTTTAAGGCCGCTTGTTGTCGGAAATCCTTTTCGGCTGCTTTTAATCCTTTTTCGAGAACTTCCATCGTGATCGTTTTAACCTGAAGATCGGCCGCAGTGGAGAGTACTTTATTTCCCAAGCGGTTGAACAAACGGGGTTTGCCGAGAGAAACCTCACAAAAACGTCTTGCCGCATCTGGTAAAAAGGGAAGTACACACCTGTCATCTTTCGGATCCGTACAATCGTTGTTAATTCTGGCACTTTTGAGATAGTTAATTAACATCTGGTATGTGGTATCGGCATCTAGTTCTTCTAGTGGCAAATGCAAGTCAAATAAACCGCGTTCACTGGTTAATAAATCTCCCGTCATCCCGATGGGGTGGGCCGTCAGCATAAACCAAGCCCGACCTTTTAACATTCCCTGCGCGTCGTGCATCATTTGCCGTACCACACTAGGATTTTGTTTATCTAGATCATCAATCGCGATCAGAATCCCCTGCGGATATTCTTCTTGCGCCCGCTCTAACAATGTATCGAAGCTCACAGTCGGATATTGAAATTTCGTAATCGGTAAATCTTTCTCGCCGATTTTACCACCGATTCCTAAACTACCGCTAATTTCAGCGCTACGCTCTTTCAATGGTTTTTCGGTGGGAATTCCCATCTGATGGAGTTGACGCTGCGCCCAATCGTCATTTGGCATCGCTCTAGCGAGGGCGATCAGTGCTGTAGTGGCGATATCTAAACCTGCGGGTAGAGATATATAGGTAGTCAACATTTGCGGACGATTGCGGCGCATAACCGACAATACTTCCAGTAAAAAAGCACTTTTGCCGATTCCTAAACGACCAGAAACCAGAATCCGACGACGCTCGCGACTTTGGAACAGATTAAACACCCGTCCCAATTCATTTTCTCGCCCGGTAAAAACACGATCGAGGGTATCGCTGTTTAAATCGATCGGGCTTTCGGTAAAGGGGATTTCCTTCAGTCCTAACCGTTGGATATTGTCAAAGGATTGCTTAAAAAGATCATCGGCACTTGTCATAAATATACCTCGCTGGTTTGTCGTTCGATCGCCCGTCGAGAAGCTTGATAGATAATGTCTATCTCCTCCACTTTATCGGGATCGGTCTGTGGTAGTTGTTGGTAGATTGCTTTCGCTCGATCGAGTTCCTCCATTCCTTTCTCTAGATGTCCTTGGGATACGAAAACATTCCCCAATCCAGTGCGACTTTTAGCGATTCCGGGTAAATCCTGTAAATATTCGTACCAACGCAGGGCATCGCGATAGTAGAGACGGGCTTTCTCTCGATCGGACAGAACTTCGTAGGCGCGGCCGGTGTGGTAGAGCGCGTTCGCATGGGCTAGGCGATCGTCACTGGTGCTAAGTTGATTGACGCTATTTAACAATAGTTGTAACCCTTGCTGCCATTCGCCATCCCGCACCAGACGACTACCGAGAATGGTTTGGGTAGTGGGCAGCGCCTTCCAGATATCTTTTCGATCGTAATGTTCGGGACTAATCAGATCTAGGGCGGTTTTATAAGCTACTAAAGCCTGTCGGAGATCGTCGAAATTTTTGTCGCGATCGTACCTTTGAGAAAGAGCTATTCCTAATCGGTATTGAGAGTCAATAAAATCTTGACAACCTGCGGGGGAGACTTCTAGAGCTTCTTGAAGTAGAGCGATCGCAGTATCGAGATCGCCGGGGTTATCCCGTTGCATCAAAGCTTCTGCCAAATCCCCTTTATTCTTCGCCCATCTCACAGGAAGTGCGGCGCGAGTAAAGATTTGAGCGGCTTGATTGTAGAGATCGATCGCCCGTTCTAAATTGTCCTTCCGCTCTCCTAAAACTCGCTCGCAATAGGCATTGGCCAAATTCTGCTGACTCATCGCCCAATTTTCGGGGAAATTCTCGCGGGTATAGACTTCTAACGCTTGCCCGTACAGTTCGATCGCTTTCTCCAGATTCTCCGCCCGATCGCCCAGTATTCGATTAATGTAAGCGCTGGCAAGGTTATTGAGGGTTCCCGCCCAATCTACGGGGAAATTCTCGCGGGTTCTAACTTCTAAAGCTTGCCCGTACAGTTCGATCGCTTTCTCTAGATTTTCCGCCCGATCGCCCAGTATTCGATTAATGTAAGCGCTGGCGAGGTTATTGAGGGTCATCGCCCAATAGACGGGGAAATTCTTGCGGGTTCTAACTTCTAAAGCTTGCCCGTACAGTTCGATCGCTTTCTCCAGATTATCAGCCCGATCGCCCCGAATTCGATCGCTGTAAGCGATAGCGAGGTTATTAAGGATTCTTGCCAAATCGACGGGGAAATTCTTGCGGGTATAGATTTCTAAAGCTTGCCCGTACAGTTCGATCGCTTTCTCCAGATTATCAGCCCGATCACCCCGAATTCGATCGCTGTAAGCGAGAGCGAGGTTATTGAGGGTTCCCGCCCAATCTACGGGGAAATTTTTGCGGGTTCTAACTTCTAAAGCTTGCTCGTACAGTTTGATCGCCCTTTCTAGATTCTCAGCCCTGTCGCCCAGTATTCTGTTTTTGCAAGCGATAGCGAGGTTATTAAGGATTCTTGCCCAATCGACGGGGAAATTCTTGCGGGTGTAAATTTTTAGGCTGAGATTATGAGCAATAATACTTAATTCTAAATTTGTTGCTCGATCGCCTAACGGAAACTTGTCAATGGTGACATCAATGGTGACAGCAAAATTCTCGAAAAGGCAGGCTATTTTTTCTCGCTCGTCTATTGATTTATCGGCGATTAAGCTTGTGAAGACTAAAGGTAAAGCGTCTAAAAGTAAATCATCTAATTTATTAATATTTGCTTTTAAAAATTGCTGTAGCTTCGTTTCATCTCTGGAATTTTTTCGATAAAAATCCCCAAAAGCAAAGAGAAAATCCTTAAATTTTCTCGTGGGAGTTGGCGACTGACCGAATCCTTTCGCTTTTTTCGACATCGTGGTATAAGTTAAGTAGCTGGTTATAATTAAATTAAAAATGGATTTTAGGTTCGATCCCCCCTGCCCCCCTTGATAAGGGGGGTGCCGATAGGCGGGGGGATCCCCCCTGCCCCCCTTGATAAGGGGGGTGCCGATAGGCGGGGGGATCCCCCCTGCCCCCCTTGATAAGGGGGGTGTCTGACAACTTTTAACGCCTACCTACTTAACAATCCAGATTTGTTCCGCATGGCGGGCTGTAAATCGGGATACCCGATCGAGCTATCAATATTTTACCGCAAGGAAAAAGCGCCGGGGATAAAATTGTACTTTCCCTAACCCGAAGTGATGTTTTTTCATCAAAAAAAACTCGATCGCTTAAATGCGATCGAGTCGAGAAAAAATAGACTAATTATTAATAGTCGAAGTCACCACCGCCGGCGGGAGGAGCGGATTTTTCTTTTTCCGGTTTATCCACCACAATACACTCGGTAGTTAAAACCATACCGGCGATAGAAGCGGCATTTTGTAGGGCAGAACGAGTCACTTTCGCGGGGTCAACGATACCCGCCTCAAACATATCGGAGAACTCACCGGTAGCGGCATTATAACCGACATTAAAGGGCTTTTCTTTCACCCGTTCGGCAATAACTGCACCGTTTTGGCCGGCATTTTCAGCGATCCGTTTTAAGGGGGCAGCAATGGCGCGAGAAACGATTAAAGCACCGGTTAATTCTTCATGCTGGAGGGTTTCTTTAGCCCAGGTTTCCAATTGGGGAGCCAGGTGAGCTAAAGTAGTACCACCCCCGGGGACGATACCTTCTTCTACGGCTGCTTTAGTGGCGTTAATTGCGTCTTCTAGGCGCAATTTGCGGTCTTTCATTTCCGTTTCGGTAGCGGCACCGACTTTAATCACTGCCACACCGCCGGCTAATTTAGCCAGACGTTCTTGCAGTTTTTCTTTATCGTAGGAAGAATCGGTTTCCTCGATTTGACGGCGAATTTGCTCACAACGGGTTTTCACTGCCACGTCGTTGCCTTCGGCGACGATGGTGGTGGTATCTTTGTTCATAGTGATACGGCGGGCCGTACCTAAGCTGTCAATTTTAGTGGTTTCCAGTTTTAAACCCGCATCTTCGCTGATTACTTGACCACCGGTTAAGACGGCGATATCTTCTAACATCGCTTTTCTGCGATCGCCAAATCCAGGAGCTTTCACCGCAGTGACGTTAAGAACACCGCGCAGACGGTTAACCACTAGGGTTGCCAAAGCTTCTTTTTCGATGTCTTCGGCGATAATTACTAGGGGTTTGCCTTGACGGGCCACTTGTTCGAGAATGGGAACCAAATCCTGTACTAAACCGATTTTTTTGTCGGTAATCAGAATAGCGGGATCCTCAAAAACGCATTCCATGCGCTCGGTGTCGGTGACAAAGTAGGGAGAGATATAACCTTTGTCAAAACGCATCCCTTCGGTGATTTCTAGTTCGGTGGTCATCGATTTCCCTTCTTCTAGGGAAATTACGCCTTCTTTACCGACTTTATCCATGGCCGAGGCGATCATTTGACCGACTTCATCATCGTTACCGGCAGAGATAGCGCCCACTTGTGCGATCGCTTTGGAATCTTCTACGGGTTTCGCGTGTTTGGCGATTTGACTGACGAGGAAATCGGCAGCTTTATCGATCCCTTTTTTCAGAGAAATCGGGTTAGCACCGGCGGCGACGTTGCGTAAACCTTCTTTAACGATAGCGTGAGCGAGAACGGTGGCGGTAGTAGTACCATCACCCGCTACATCGTTGGTTTTTGAGGCGGCTTGGCGAATTAAAGCCACACCAGTGTTCTCGATATGGTCTTCCAGTTCGATTTCTTTAGCGATGGTGATGCCATCATTGACGATTTGGGGCGCGCCAAATTTCTTTTCGAGGACGACGTTACGACCTTTGGGGCCAAGGGTGACGGCCACCGCTTCGGCCAGCAGATCCATGCCTTTTTCTAAGGCGCGACGGGCATCTTCGTTGTAGATAATAGATTTAGCCATAATGTATCGTTATTCGTGCAAAATAGGGGTTTTCAAGGGTAGATGATTAGGAAACGACGGCGAGAATGTCTTTTTCGGAGAGGAGAACGTATTCTTCGCCACCAAGTTTGATATCGGTTCCGGCATATTTGGAGTAGAGAACTTTGTCACCCACACCCACTTCCACAGGGGTACGGCTGCCGTCATCGTTGCGTTTGCCAGTGCCGACGGTCACGACTTCCCCGATTTGGGGTTTTTCTTGCGCGGCGTCGGGAAGGAAAATGCCACCGGCGGTTTTTTCTTCGCTGGGGCTAACTTTAACGAAAACTCGATCGCCTAGGGGTTTAACAGTAGTTACGTTGATGCTGACTGCAGCCATGGAATATCCTCCGTTTCTTTTGTATTTGGGTAAGTGTCTTTTCCAGATTAGCACTCTTACCTTCCGAGTGCTAATTTACCGAAATACAAGGCCCCCTGACAACTGCTCGATCGGTACGGGTTTCCGAACTATGGTGTTAAGCTAGGGTTTGCTGAATAAGTTTGTTGGTGGGGTTAGGAGTCAGTCGTCGGGAGAATTAAGAATGAGCATTAATCAATTAAATGCTCTATTTAGGGTCGGCTGAAAAAGTAGGGGCGAAGCATTCGGGCAATAACCTATCGGTGAAACCGTAGATTTTCTATCCGAATGCTTCGCCCCTACAGGACGCGGGCCGATGAAGACGCAAGGTTTTGAAGCACGATTCTCTCAAAATCTTGCACCTGTGGGAGCAAGAAAAGCCACAAAACCCTTACCATGCCTACATTTCACATTTATTCAGCCAGCCCTATTTAGGGTTTGCGGCAAAAAGTTTTTCCTAGGGGCAGGGTGTAGGGTGTGGGGTGTGGGGTGTGGGGTTTTACCGATTTTGAGGGGGTCAATTACCTAATTTTCAGGGAAAAAGTCCCTGAATTTCCCCCTGATCACTCCCATATCTGGTACTTTTTGAGGGGAAAAAAGTCCAAAAGTCTTATCCAACAAGGTTTTTAGATTTATTCAGCCGGCCCTATTTAGGGATTTTAGGCAATTTATGCTTATTTTTCTCATTTTTGCCCTCTCAAAAATTAATTATGCAAGAACTCTATTAAATCTGGTTATTAAAAACTGATTATTTATTCTCCCTATTGCTTTTTGCCTCTTGCCTTTTGCCTAAAACCCATAACTTTTGTACCTCACTAGACTGAAAAACGCTATAGTATAAGCTCTTGTGCAAAAACAAAGGAGTTGAGCGGAAACACTCAACTCCTTTGTTTTTTATGCTTGATTCTATCTATAAAGTGTTATTGTGACTGCCAAAAACTTGCGCTTTTAGTGCATCAATTTCGGCTAATAACTCGCGACGATTTTCATCTTTGAGCAGATAGCGCCAGACAAACCAACCAGTGTAAACGATCCCAACTAATTGTAGGATAGGAGCAAGGAGGGGAATATCATCGATCGCATCTAAAACCGCTAGGGTAACTTTCACGGTGACAAAACTGGCTAAAATTGCCCCCAGAACGATTAAAGGTTTTTTGTATCCAGAGAAGAAACTACCGATATAATCGGGGACGTTAGCCAGATAGGACATCACCGAATCCCAAACTGGTTCTACATATTCAGACCAAATCTGTTCGGTGCTGCTGCTGGGTTTGCTCAGAGACCCGGGTAAATCCGTTCTAATCGGATTTTGGGTCTCGGTGGGTTGCATTGATTCCATATTAACTGATCCTCATCATAAAGGTTAGACAGTGCGCGAATACGACCAACGGGGGTCAATTTTAACAGACTGAATAGACTAACTCGCTGTTGCCCATATTATCGGATAATTGCGATACTAGGCGGAAAGTTGCTCAACAACTATTAAGAATCAAGGATTTAGCTTCTCAATTTTATCGTCAGTCTGACCGCAATTCTCTATTCTAACAGCAGGTAGCGATCGGAGTTGAGGAATCAGGGGGTGTCAGTTGGGTGCTAGGGATTGGTTGTTAGGATTAGCAGATAAGATAATTAAATGCAGACTAAATATCTTCGAGATGCGTTCTATGGACTCAACAGTTAGCTTGCTTACCCGCATTACTCAAACACCCGGCCAGTGTGGTGGTCGTCCTTGTATTCGGGGGATGCGAATTCGAGTAACGGATATTTTGGAAATGTTAGCGGAGAATGTGAGCATAACTGAAATTCTAGAAGACTTTCCCGATTTGGAACTCGCAGATATCCAAGCTTGTTTACTTTTTGCAGCACGGTGTACGGATTTTCCTAAACTAACGGCATGAAAATTTGGATTGATGCTCAACTACCTCCAACTCTAGCAAGCTGGTTATCAGCGACCTTTGATTTAGAAGCATCGTCCCTGCGAGACTTATCCCTTCGAGATGCTCAAGATATCGAGATATTTGCAGCAGCGCGAGCGGAAAATGCCGTGATTATGACCAAAGATAGTGACTTTATTGATTTGGTTTGTCGTCTGGGAACACCTCCTCAAATTTTATGGTTAACCTGTGGTAATGTCACAAATCAGAATCTGCGGCGATTACTGACAGCTACTTTACCCGATGCGTTGAAACAACTAGAGCAAGGAACAATAATTGTAGAGATTAGCAATACTCCTTAAAGTCCTTCCCTATTCGTGGATAAGTTGCATGGGTGCGGTGCGAGGATCGATGATTTTCTGACCTAAACCCGAAAATTTGACCGCTAGATTCATTTTTTTGCCCGTACCGAGGATATGGGTCACTTCTCCTTCTCCAAAAGTAGAGTGTAACACTCGATCGCCTACCTGCCATTTTCTTTGATCAGAGACAGTTTTTTCCATGGCAACCACTTTTGGGGTCTTTTTCGGTTTCAGGTTGCTTGTGAGCAATTCTGGGGGCAATTCCTGCAAAAATTGGGAAGCTACCTTCATCTCTTTATTCCCCCAGACATATCTTTCTTTTGCGTAGGTTAAAAATAATTGTTCCTTGGCCCGAGTCACTCCCACATAACACAAACGGCGTTCTTCCTCAAGAGCAATGGGATCGTTTAAACTACGATTATGGGGAAAAATGCCCTGTTCTAAACCGACTAAAAAGACGATAGGAAACTCTAAACCTTTGGCGGAATGAAGGGTCATTAACGAGACTTTTTCTTGACCTTCCTGAAGATTATCTAAATCCGAGGCTAAACTAGCACTAGCGAGAAATTCCTGGAGATTGGTTTCTTCGTTTTCCTCTTGGAATTGTACCACAGCGCTATACAATTCTTGAATATTCTCGATCCGGGTATCAGCTTCCTCGGTTCCCTGCTGTTTTAACTCATCGATATATCCCGAATCTTCCATGATTTTATCTAGGATTTCACTAGCGGATAAATCAGCGATTTTTTCTTGCAGGTTTTGGATAATTTTAGCTAATTTATTGATGCTTTTAGTCGCACGACCGGCGAGAGTATTAACGGAAGTTTCATCGCTGATAATTTCCCATAAAGGTACTCCTAATTCTTGGGCAGCTTTGAGCAAATTATCGATTGTGGTTTTACCGATACCGCGCCGGGGAGTGTTAATAATTCTCAGTAAACTAACGGTATCAGCAGGATTGGCAATCACTCGTAAATAAGCGATCGCATCTTTAATCTCCTGTCGATCATAAAATTTAAATCCCCCGACAATATTATAGGGGATATTATTGCGAATTAACCCATCTTCAAAGGGGCGAGATTGGGCATTAATTCGGTAGAGAATGGCAAAACTACCCCAATTTAATTCGGGGTTTTCTTGGGTAAATTCTCTAATTTTATCAAGAACAAAAGCTGCTTCTTCCTGTTCATCTCTGGCTTTAAAAACATAAATACTCTCGCCTCCTTCTCTGGTGGGAACAAGGACTTTATCGATTCTTTGACTATTCTTTTCAATTAACTTATTTGCCGCTTGCAGAATATTTTCCCGTGAACGATAGTTTTCCTGTAGTTTCACCATCGTGCGAGTATCATCATCGGGTAAACCATCGCCAAAGTCCGCTTGAAAATTGAGCAGAATAGTAAAATCTGCCATCCGAAAACTATAGATAGATTGGTCGGCATCACCCACCACAAAAATCGATCGATCCGTCCAATTCCACTCACTTTTTTTCGTTTCACCATTGGTGGACAAAAGCCGAATTAACTCGTACTGAATCCGGTTAGTGTCTTGGTATTCATCGACTAAAATATGCTTAAATTGCGTGTGCCAATAACCGAGAATAGATTCATTTTGCTGAAAAAGACGGACTGGAACCAGTATCAAATCATCAAAATCTAGGGCATTATTTTGTGCCAATTGCATCTGATAAGCCTGATAAACCTCAGAAATGACCTTTCCCCGAAAATTAGGGTTTTCTCTGGCGTAATCCTCGGGAGTTAACCCTAAATTTTTAGCATTACTAATCGCATAACGTAGATTGCGGGCATCAAATTTTTTATCGTCTAAATTCATCTGTTTAGTGACGATATTTTTCACCAAACTCTGGGCATCAGACTCGTCCATAATCGAAAAATTCCTTTGCCAACTATGACCATATTCATCCTGATATTTATTAATGTCATAGCGCAAAATTCGACCACAAAGACTGTGAAAAGTCCCGATCCAGAGTTTTTTAGTATAATTCCGATAAACTTGAGAAAAGAGTTTTTTCTGTTCGTATTCTTCTAAAAGTTCTAATCTTTGACCGTATTTTTCCTGTGCTTTCTGTTGAGCAAAAGTTTTTTCAATTCTAGTTTTCATTTCCCGGGCCGCCTTATTGGTAAAAGTGACCGCGAGAATATTTTCCGGCTCGACCCCGTGATGACGGATCAAATGGGCGATACGATAGGTTAAAGCGCTAGTTTTTCCCGATCCTGCTCCAGCAACCACCAACAGGGGGCCGCAAAAATGCTCAACAGCAAGGCGCTGGGAAGGATTGAGTTGTTCTAAATAATCGGCTGTGACTGTCATAATCTTTCCCTATAGCTCTGCGACCTCTATTAATCAGGCTACATCATCGAGACGGGGATCGGGCATTAGTCAACCCCTTCAAGAAATAAAAATTTTTTGGGCTAGTTTGTTTCAAATCGCTCAAGATTCTAAGTTGTCATCTACAATGGAATTAGCGGAGACGAAAGTTTCCGTTCACTCCTCACACCACACTCCGTCCGGACAATGTTCGGGCGGTTTCTTATTGAAAATACTCGATCTCTACAAATTCCCTGTTACACTGTATGATCAAAGATTTCTTGGAATCTTTGTGCGTTCAAATGTACTACTATGTGAGGGACATCACTTGTCTAAACGTTATTTGTTCACCTCCGAATCGGTTACGGAGGGACATCCCGATAAAATTTGTGACCAGATTTCTGATACTATTCTCGATGCTCTGTTATCCCAAGATGACCACAGTCGTGTAGCGGCTGAAGTGGTTGTCAATACGGGTTTAGTCTTGATTACCGGTGAAATCACCTCGAAAGCGCAGGTTCATTTCGTCAATTTAGTTCGCAGTAAAATCGCTGAAATCGGTTATATCAACGCAGATAACGGATTTTCCTCGAATAGTTGCACCGTTTTAGTCGCTTTAGACGAACAATCTCCCGATATTTCCCAGGGTGTCACGGCTGCTCAGGAAAATCGCGAACTTCTCAGCAATGATGAACTCGATAAAATTGGTGCGGGAGACCAGGGTATTGTCTTCGGTTTCGCTTGCAATGAAACCCCCGAATTTATGCCCTTACCGATCAGTTTAGCCCACCGCATCGCTCGCCGTTTAGCGGCAGTCAGAAAAACGGGTGAACTGTCCTATCTGCGTCCCGACGGTAAAACGCAAGTATCGGTTATTTATGAAGATGGTCGTCCCGTGGGTATCGATACTATCCTTGTTTCTACCCAACACGATGCTACTATCGGCGATATCACCGATAATGATCTCGTCCAACAAAAGATTAAAAGTGATCTCTGGGAAGCGGTAGTACAACCGGTCTTCAGCGATTTAGAGATTAAACCCGATGCCAATACCCGTTATCTGGTTAATCCCACCGGAAAATTCGTCATTGGTGGACCCCAAGGCGACGCGGGATTAACGGGACGGAAAATTATCGTCGATACCTACGGTGGCTATTCTCGTCACGGTGGCGGCGCTTTCTCCGGTAAGGATCCTACCAAAGTCGATCGCTCCGCGGCCTATGCTTGCCGTTATGTGGCCAAAAATATCGTCGCTGCTGGTTTGGCCGATAAGTGCGAGATTCAAGTGGGTTATGCGATTGGGGTAGCTCGTCCGGTGAGTGTCTTCGTGGAAACCTTTGGCACCGGTAAAGTCGCTGATGATGTGATTCTGGACTTAATCAATAAATACTTTGAACTCCGTCCGGCCGGTATTATCCAAACCTTTAACCTGCGCGGTTTACCCTCGGAAAGAGGCGATCGTTTTTACCAAGATGTGGCCGCTTATGGTCATTTTGGCCGCAATGATCTCGATTTACCCTGGGAAAAGACCGATAAAGCCGCTATCCTCAAAGAAGCTTTGACTTCTGTGGTAGTATAGGGTTAGAAATTAACTGCAATTTTTGATTGAGGAGTAGAGTTTCAGGCTCTATTCCTTTTTTGGACGGTTTTTAAACAGAAAAAGCTATATTTATCAGTAAATCGAATCTGTCTTTCTGTTTGTGTTCTTTGTGCCTTTGTGTTTATCCTTAACTCTTATGGGATAACCGGACAGCAAAAGGTTTAGTTTTAAATATTGATGATACTTTCAACACTTTAGCCTCCCTATTCTCTGGGTCTTCTTGTAGCTAAAAAAAGCTCACCTGTTATACTAAATACGTTGAGTATAGGCTACATATCAGGAGAGGCACTCATGGAAAAGGCAATAGGCAATAGGGTGAATAAATAATCATTCTTTAATAACAGGATTTAGTGTTATTTGTTGATGAGTGAAGATGAATATAGCGTTTCTCATCAAGAGGAAGTGTAACCTGATTGGGTAAGGAAAACTTCCCACCTCACCAATAAGATAACTGCTATATAGTTAAAATTGACAACTTAGGTTAAGATGATGCTAGGTTTCACCAGTTAAAGACCTATGGATAACAAAATTCTCGACGTTCACCATCTCACCGTTGAATTTTCTAATCAGAAAAGAACAACAGTCGCCGTTAATAACATTAGTTTTAGCTTGCAGAAAGGTCAAGTTCTCGGTTGTGTGGGGGAGTCGGGTTCAGGAAAATCCGTCACCTCCCTCGCACTCATGGGATTGGTTCCTTCTCCTGGAAAAATTACCGGGGGAGAAATTTGCTTTCGTCCGGCAAAAGGTCAGTCAATGCAAGCAGTAGATTTATTATCTATTCCCCCGGAAGAATTGCGTTATTATCGCGGGGGAGAAATGGCGATGATTTTCCAAGAACCAATGAGTTCTCTTAATCCAGTTTATAACATCGAGTTTCAACTCACAGAAGCAATTTTACTGCATCAAAAAGTCACCACTGAACAGGCAAAAAATCAAGCCATCTCTCTACTGCAAGAAGTGCGCTTATTACCCAGTGATGAACAGTTAGAGGAGAAGTATATAGAAACTTTTCCCTTAGAAAATAAGGGTCATGTCAGAGAAAAAATTAGAACTTATATTCAGGAACAAAAAGAGGCAATTCTCAAGCGTTATCCTCACGAATTATCGGGGGGACAATTACAAAGGGTAATGATTGCCATGGCGATTTCTTGTAATCCTACCCTATTAATTGCCGATGAACCAACCACCGCTTTAGATGTGACTGTCCAAGCAGAAATATTAAGATTATTAAGAGATTTGTGTAAAAGCGATCGAGAAATGTCAATGGTTTTTATCTCCCACGATTTAGGAGTTATTAACGAAATTGCCGATCAAATTGTCGTGATGTATCAAGGAGAAATTGTCGAACAGGGAACTAAAGAAGAAGTATTAAATTATCCCCAACATCCCTACACAAAAGGTTTACTTGCCTGTCGTCCACGCTTAAACTCTCGTCCAGAAAAATTGCCCACCGTCAGCGATTTTTTACGAGTGGGAAAAGACTCTCAAGGTAAGATTATTGAATTACAGGAAATTACTCCACCAGCAGTTAAATTTATTACTCTCCAAGAGGAAGAAAGCAGAATTGAAGGTTTACAACATCACGAGAATATTTTATCGGTAGAAAATTTATCGGTTAGATTTCCAGTTAAGGGAGTTTTCGGGCAAGTAAAGACCTTTTTTAATGCCGTAGATCAGGTCAGTTTTGCCGTTAAACGGGGGGAAACCCTGGGTTTAGTCGGTGAGTCGGGATGCGGAAAATCTACCTTAGCAAGGACAATTCTGCGCTTAATTCCTGCCACTTCTGGAGATATCTATTTCCGAGGAGAAAATCTCGCTAAATTAAACCCCAGCGATCCAAAATTAAGACTACTGCGACGGGAATTACAGATAGTTTTTCAGAATCCCTACAACTCCCTGAATCCCCGTTTATCCATCGGTAAAGCAATTTTAGAACCGATGGTTATTCATCATACCGGCGGCAATTCCCAAAAGCGACGGCAACGAGTAGAATATTTATTAGAACGAGTTAAACTTGATCCTAATTGGTTTGATCGCTATCCCCATCAATTATCAGGAGGACAACGACAAAGGGTGTGTATTGCTCGCGCTTTAGCCTTAAATCCTCAGTTTATTATCTGTGATGAATCTGTCTCTGCTTTAGATGTTTCCGTGCAAGCGGGAGTCTTAAATTTACTCAAAGAATTACAGCAGGAATTTAATCTCACTTATATCTTTATTTCCCACGATTTAAGTGTCGTCAGATTTATGAGCGATCGCATTATGGTGATGAATAAAGGTAAAATTGAGGAAATGGGTACAGCTAACCAAATTATTAACTCTCCCCAAAGTGATTACACCCGTAAACTTATCGCTTCCATTCCCCAATTTACCGAAAGTATCGCTAGTTAAAATTAGCCATCAAACCTAAAGGATTAGCTGCCTCTAATTGTGCCGATAAACCTAACAAAGTGATTTCATCAGCAGGTTTACCAACTAACTGAATTGCCACGGGTAAACCCTGACTATCCACTCCTGTGGGTAAAGCAATCGCAGGTAAACCACTCGCATTAGCAATCGGAGAAGGGGCAATCCAACCAATCATCTTATTAACCGCTTCTTCCGGTGGTAAATTTTCCCACTCAGCAATTCCGGGGGGTTGATGTAGAAAAATTGGCAAAAGTAAGACATCAAAATTATCAAACATCGCCACAATTTGCCGCGAAATAACGTGCATCTGCCGCACCGCTTGCAGGTATTCCCCCGCACTGCCAGAATTGTCCAATAACCATTGGTTAAGGGGACTTAATAAATCCCTGGGAATTGCCGCCGCTGCCGTCCCCGCTTGCCAAATACGGCGAAAAGGAGCGATTAAAGCCTGTAAATCGGGAGAATACTCCGTTAAATGATGCCCCATACCCTCTAAAATTTTAGCCGTCTCGATCACAGCATTTTTATAGACGGCAGCCGCTTCGCCGAAGGGGGATATGGAAGTAGAAAAAGCGATTCTTAGGGGTTTTACGCCTCTCTGAGTGGCTTGTAGGAAAGAAAAGGGCGGATCGGGTAGCCAGTAGGGATCGCCCGTCGTATAGCCCGAAATCACGGTAAGCAGCGCCGCCCCATCTGCCACCGTCTTAGAAAGAGTGCCGTTAGTGGCGATACCGCTTTGAAATTCCCCCACCGGGGCATAGGAAACGCGCCCGCGACTGGGTTTTATCCCCACCAAACCGCAACAACCCGCCGGAGTACGAATGGAACCGCCACCGTCGGAACCCTGGGCAATCGGGCAGAAACCCGCCGCTACCGCCGCCGCCGCGCCACCACTGGAACCTCCTGCGGTATAATCGCGGTTGAAGGGGTTACGAGTCGGCAAAAAACCCGGATTTTCGGTGTAGGGAAAGGAACCTAGCTGGGAAGTGGCAGTTTTGCCCAGAAGGATAAAACCCGCCATTTTCATTCTGGTGACGATTCCTTCGTCGTATTGGGCAATATTTCCCTGTAAAGCGGCGACTCCGTAACTAACCGGCATTCCGGCGACGGCATTTAAGTCTTTAATGGCGGTGGGAACTCCAAAAAAAGGCGGTAATTCGGCAGTATCGGTGATTTGACTTAATTGTTCCGTTTGGGCGCTCGCGGTTGCTAGGGCGCTTTCCCTGGCGACATGGACAAAACTACCAATTTGACAGTCAAATTTCTCAATTCTGTCGAGGTATAAATGGGTTAATTCTAGGGGGGAGATTTGTTTAGTGCGAATCAGTTGGGCTAATTCTAGGGCGGATTTTTGCAATAATTCATCACTCATGAGCGATCGAGTTAAAATAGGTAAGTGAAAATAATTATATTCGTTAGTGGCAAGATGGTTTTAAAAGAAAAAGACAAAGAAAAAAAAAGTACATTTCCGTCAAAATTTCCCTATCCCCTATCCCCCCTTGTCTTGGAAAATTATGACCCCACAGTTAATTGAAATTCTCTCGGCTGACGAAATTCGTCGCACTATTACCCGTTTGGCTTCGGAAGTTATCGAAAAAAGTGGCGATTTAAATAACTTGATTTTGATCGGTATCTACACGCGAGGAGTGCCTTTAGCTAATTTAATTGCTAATCAAATTGAGAGTTTAGAAGGGGTAAAAGTTCCCGTGGGAGCGATCGATATTACCTTCTATCGCGACGATCTTGATCGCATTAAAACCCGCACTCCTGCTAAAACCAAAATGCCCCTAGATGTGACGGGAAAAACCGTGATTTTAGTCGATGATGTTATCTATAAAGGTCGCACGATCCGCGCCGCTTTCAATGCTATTATTGAGTATGGCAGACCGCAAAAAATCCGCTTATTAGTCCTCGTTGATCGTGGTCATCGGGAATTACCAATTCACCCAGATTTTACGGGCAAAAAACTCCCCACCGCAGCCGAGGAACAGGTAAAAGTTTATCTACAAGAGATTGACGGCAAAGATGGGGTGGAATTAATCAAATAAACAGGAGTTAAGACTATTAGCGAGGAAGGAGTTTGCTAACTAATCCCCAGAGGAAAATAAACAGGATTGCCCCGATAATAGCCACAAAAATACCCGGTATGCTCAAGCTAGAACTCCCTAGGGCAAAACTGCCAGTTTGAAGCAAATTTAACAGGGTTCCCCCCACAAAAGCCCCGATAATTCCTAGCAAAGTCGTGGCCACAATACCACCCCCCTGTCGCCCAGGATAAATAGCTTTTGCGATCGCACCAGCAATAAAGCCCAAAATTATCCAAGAAATGACATTAATCATGATTTTAATCCCGTTCAGTTAATTTTGTCTTTGATGTTTTCGATTGCGTCCTGAGCGGCGTTTTTCATGTCCTCCAACAAATTTTCTGCCTTATCTTTGACATCAGCTGCCACGTTCATTGCCGCTGCTTGTACCTGCTTTAATTCTCCTTCTGCTTTCATTTTCTCGTCGCCAGTTAATTCTCCAGCAGCCGATTGTACTTTCCCCTCGACATTTTTGGCAGCCGCTTTCATTTTGTCTTCGATGCTCATAAATTTTTCCTCGGTCAAGAAATTGTTATTGTTATTTTTATAACACAAATGCGGTAATTACTGCCCTTTAAAAACGTAAATAAATCTTAAGTTTTTGGGAATAATTAGGGCTTGCTGAATAATGGTAAAACCCTTTTAAAATAAAGCTTTTGACCTGTTAAAGTCCGATGTTAGTGCAAGAAAATAGGATTGGGACTTTCAAAAACCTTGCATTATCCTTCTTGTAGTACATCGCTTGGTACAAAAAACAAGGGCAACAAAGCCTGAAACGAGCGGCTCCTGACTCCTGACTCCTGACTCCTACCCCCAGGAAAAACTTTTTCAGCAGACCCTAATTATTATTGGTTTCGCCATTGAGAGCGATCTATATCTGGCAAGGCTTGCGCTTATTGTTAATTTTTTTAAACGGCAAAAAAATTAACAAATTTAACCATCGAATCACCAGAGCCTGCTGAAGCTTTCAGCCTCTATATATTTGCTAAATACAAAAATCATCTATTTTTAGGGCAAGGTAAAAGCAGCAATTACGGGATAATGATCGGAAGGAATAAGATTCAACCAACGAGAACGATCTACTTTTGCCCAATCTAACTGCAAACGGCTATCATAATAAATTGTATCGATGGCTAAATAAGCGGTATCGCTGTAATTATTAAAGCTCATTTGTTCTGCTAATTCCCAATCTGCTAAAGCGTCCTTTAATTTAATTTCTTGCCGGAGAGGTTGAGTTAAAATCTGACGGGGTAATTGCTGAGCATTAACATTAAAATCCCCCGTTAAAAATAGGTAATCTTCTGTTAAATCTAGTTGACAAAAATGCTCTTGTATGCACTTAGCCCCTAAGTCCTTAGCTTGGTCGCTATAGTAATCGAGATGGGTATTATAAAACTGCAAAGTTTGCCCCTCAAGAGTGCCAAATTTAGCCCCCGTTACCATGCGGGGATAAGGATTACCCCAAGCTTCAGTGATACTGCCAATAATATCGGGAGTTTCTGATAGCCAAAATTCGTATATTTCCAAACATTTTAACCGACTTGGTTGATATAAAATCGCACAATGTTCATCTAATCCTGTCCCCCTGCGATCGCCGCCTAAACTTTGGTATTTTGGCAATAAACGGTGTAGATCCAATAGTTGATTAGCGCGAGCTTCCTGAGTACCAATTATATCAGGAGAATAGTGAGCAATTAAAGCCGCTACTGCTTCCCTTCTTACTCGCCAATTACGCTCATCGGGATCGGGTTTATCGTAGCGAATATTAAAGGACATTGCTGTTAGTTTCATAGGAAAATGGAGAATGAGGAAGGGAATCGGGAGTGGGAAGTGGGGAAGTGGGGAAGTGGGGAAGTGGGGAAGTGGGGAAGTGGGGAAGTGGGGAAGTGGGGAAGCTGTCTCATCACCCTATCACCCCAAAACCCTCCGCAACGCGCACGCAGTGACCACCCTATCACCTGAATACTGAATACTGACTCCTGACTCCTAACTCCTAATAATTAATTATCAGGATTTTTTGGCAATTGTCCAGAAGGGAAAAGTCTGACTGGGATTGATGATAACCCCCGTGATGCCATGGCGAGCAAAAGCGTATTCCTTGGTTTGCCAAAGGGGAATATAGGGAACTTCATCGGCGAGAATTTCTTGAATTTTGCCAAAAATTTGCTTTCTTTTGGCTGGGTTACTTTCCCGACGGGATTGTGCGATTAATTGATTCATTTCTTGACTATAAAAAAATGAGCCTTGACTTTGCGATCCTCCTTCTTCGCAGCCAGTTTCTGGGGAACCTTTAGCACAATCTAAAAAGGGATAAATATAGTTATCTGCATCCAAAAAATCTGGATACCAATTAGATAGGGCAGTGGTATAAAGTCCCTGGCTAATATTACGGAAAAAGGCCGCTCCTAGGATACTATTGGGTTCAAATTGAATCCTATTATCTAAATCCCGTTTTGATAGGGCTTTCATCACTGCCGCCACGCTGCTGGAAGTAATCGATCCCGAGGAGTGCCAAACTTCTACAATTGCGGGTTTTTCTGGACTATAACCAGCGGCTTTTAGTAATTGTTTAGCTTGCTCTATATTATGGTTGCCATAGCGCTCTTTAAACACCGGTTGTGACTCGGAAAAAGTAGTAGGAATGAGACTAAAAAGAGGGATGCCTTGACCTTGTAAAATGCGCTCATTAAGTAAATCTCGATCGACTAGAGAAGCAATGGCTTGTCGCACTAAAATATTGTTGGTGGGTTCACTTTTGAGATTGACGCTCATAAAGTTAATTGCTGCCCCAGAAGATTCGATGGCTTGCCATTTTCCCTGCGCCGCTTCTGTGCGTAATTTTCTCACTTGAGGAGGGAGTAAAGATTGATAGGCAATATCCACCGCACCCGTCTGAAAACCGTTGAATAAATTGGCAGGATTCGAGAGATAAATTTGAACATTAACTCCCTTATTTTTGGCCGGTTCTCCCCAATAGCGATCGAAGGCTTCTAAACTAAAAGAATCGCTGGTAACTGCTTTTAATCGATAATGTCCCGTGCCGATAAATTCTTCAGGTTTAAATTTACCCTCGCCAATTTGATAAAATTTGGGTGAAACTGCACAGGCTCCGGGGTAAGCTAAAAGAGCGGGAAAGGCGGCAAAAGGTCTGGTTAGTTTAATAGTAATTTCGTCTTCTTTGGTAGCAGTGATTTTATCAATTGTATCCCGGAGAAGAAAGGAAGGTTCACCACCATTTTTGATAAATCTTTCTAGGGAAAACTTCATCGCCTCTGCGTTAAAAACCGTGCCATCATGAAAAATAACTCCTCGACGTACTGGGATAGTATAGGTCAAACCATCGGGGCTAATTTCGGGCAATTCCGTGGCAAGGAGAGGCTTTAAATTAGTGGTTCCTTCCGCGTAGGTGTAGAGAGTTTCACCGAGATTATAAATAATAAAAAGTCCTGCTAACTCATAACTATCGGCAGGATCGATCGAGCGTGGTTTTAGGGTTGTCCCGATCATCAGGCGATCGCTATCTCGTTGTGGTAAATTGGAATTAGTGGACTGACAGCCCACGGTCAGAAGAAGACAGAGGCAAAATAAACTTAAATAGCGGTAAAGTTGGCGTAAAGGTCTCATCGATGGCGATTAACGGCAGCTAGGTATCAATCAATCCTATCATTTTTGAGGATAATCTTTTTCCCTAGGTTCCCTTAAGGAACTAGGTTGATTGCTTAATTGGTTGGGTAAAATTCTTCAATAACTGGACTGATTACCCGGACAATTAAATTAAATTTTCCGGTCGAGAATGGCAAAAACTTGATCAATTTGGCCAAGAAGAAGAGCCAGGGACGAAAAAGTGTTAAATGGTTCAGGATAGCTGGAGCCATGGAGGTAGATAAACAGGGGAATGGGTCAGATTTTTCAACCTAGATCAGGTGACAGCAACTAATTAGAAACTCATCTTCTTTTATCTATCAGCCATTTAGGTTAATCCTGTCCCTTCTAAACAAGCTCGATCGAAAATTGCCCCCGTGGTTACTGCCGAGGCTAAACTAGCACAAAGAAGATTGGCATCAGTAAAATTTGTTCCGCGTAAAATCGCCCCGAAAAAAATTGCTTCCTCTAAATCAGTTGCCGACAGATCTGCCCCAGAAAGATTAGCGCTAGTAAAATCCGCTTGGGTTAAAATCGCCCCGACAAAACTCACTCCCCGGCCATCGACACCGCGAAAATCCGCCCCGGACAAATCTAGATGATTAAAAACCGCCCCAGCTAAAAAAGCGCCGGCCAAACTTGCCCCAGTCACGATCGCATCGAGGAGAATTGCCCCGCGTAAATCGGCATTACGAAAATCTGCTCCCCTTAAATTTGCCCCGGTCAGGTCAGCACCGCGTAAATTTGCCCGTAAATTCGCCCCTGCTAGGTCGGCCCCCGCTAAATCAGCCCCTGCCAAATTCATGCCCGCTAAATCTTTTATCTCACCCTGACGAATTGCTAATAAATCAATACTGGGAAAAGTCATGTTCAGCCACGGTTAAATCCTGTAAAAATATCTTAGAATATTCGTAAACCTTTGTTAAGAAAGCGCTCCATGTCCCTAGAGCTATTATCCCTAGAAAATATTGAAGAAATCGCCCACCAATACGGATACTGGGCAGTATTTGTCGGCATCACCCTCGAAAATACCGGGATTCCCATCCCCGGGGAAACCATCACCATTGTGGGCGGCTTCCTTGCCGGTAGCGGTGATTTGAACTATTGGTTAGTTTTAGTCAGCGCAATTACAGGAGCAGTTTTAGGCGATAATTTTGGCTATTGGCTCGGTCGCGCTGGGGGTTGGCCGTTTTTGTTAAAAGTTGGCAAATTCTTTCGGATTCCACCTCAAAAACTAGAATTAGCCAAGGAACAATTTAGTAAAAATGCACCCCGGGCGGTCTTTTTCGGTCGCTTCGTGGCCCTGTTAAGAATCTTTGCCGGTCCAATGGCGGGAATTGCCCGAATGCCCTACGGTCGCTTTTTCCTCTGTAATCTCGGTGGAGCAACGGTGTGGGCGACGATTATGGTGACATTATCCTTCTTTTTAGGCCGTTTGTTCCCCTTGCACCAGTTAGTCAGTTCTATGGCTCGTTTTGGTATCTTGGCTTTAATTATCGTCCTGGCCTGGACAATTATCCACCCCATCCTTGAGTCACGGAAAACGTCGGTTTAAGGCCAGGAGGCGGTCTTGGGGTTTCCCCAAGTAGAGCAACTGCCGTGTTGCTTAGTCTATTTGACGACTTAGGGCCACAGAAAACCTCAACCCGCTTGCGCTGAGGTTGAGGTAGTTTATAATCTATGTCTGCCAAAAGTTTCTCATTTTAGCTGTCCAGCCAGACAAATGAGCAGTTTTAAAGAGATTTAAAGAGGATTTGGTTCTGTATTTACCCCCGACAAACTGGATATTCACAGGCAATTTACGGCTACAGACGAACGGATATCTTTGCGTCCGTTAGCCTTTTTTCGTCAAAACGATGAAATGTCCGTATCGACTATCTGGAATCATGTACTCATAGACCTTTTCCCGATCATTTTTATCTTGAATAAATTCATCTACAGCCGTCTTTGGGCCCGAAGAAAAGAAACCGTAGTCATCGACGATGATAATCGCTCCGGGGGGGGTGATCGGGTGGAGAAACTCTAGTACCTGTTTGATTGGTTCGTACAGATCGAAATCCACATAGGCGAAAGAAACCCTCGCTGGTAAATTTTCCCCTCGATCGAGGATTCGATCGAAAAATCCTTTGTGAATTACATAGCGATGTTCGGGAAAAGAAATCTTCCGCAATCGCTCTAGAACCATTCCCTCACGGCATCGCATTTTTCCCCTATAGGCTTCCATATTCCCCAAATCGAAAATATCGTGGAGCAAGCGATCTTTTTCCGAGGGGGCGGGCAACCCTTCAAAGGAATCGAATAGATGTAAGGTCTTGTCCGTTCCAGCGATTTCATTGGCGATCAGCGCGGAGGTTTCTCCCTGCGCCACACCAAACTCGCACACATCGCCCTCTATCTCTCGACACCGGCCCAAACCCTGCACGAGATAATAGGCCTCTGAAGGAGGCGTGCCGAGTAATCTGGTTAATAGATGCAGACGAAGATCGTTAGGCTCTATTACGGGTTCGGATTCGTTGAGCCTCCCCTCGTAGGCCTGTGCCAGATTGGCGAAATTATCGAACCAGATCGGCAGCTCCGATGTCCGGTGGAGTGGTTCATCCTCGATCGAGGACGAAATCGGAGCAATGGATTGATCATTCATAGCTGTTACACATTTAAAATGGGCATTAGTATCTTAGAAAAGAAACGCAGATTTATTAATTATCGATAAGAAAGCGGTTATCAGAAATAACCGCTTCTGGAATTTTAAAATAATCTGTTTAACGTTCGCGGCGCCCGGAGTTTTTGCGCTCACCGCCGCCACCACCACCAAAATTATCTTCTTTGGGACGAGCTTTGTTGACTTTCATCTGTCGTCCCATCCATTCGGCCCCGTCAAGAGTTTCGATCGCTTTTGCTTCTTCCTCCTCGGAGGACATTTCCACAAAACCAAAACCGCGCATTTTACCCGTTTCCCGATCCACGGGCAAGTAAACGCGACTAACTGTGCCGTATTCAGCGAATACCTCTTTCAAGTCATCTGTCGTGACGTCATAAACCAGATTACCAACGTAAATCGTCATGGATTGTCTCCCAATATCACAGCCATTTCGAGAAGGAGATCGGACACAACCCAGTCAAGGCCATCAGGGAAAAACCACTTCTGTTTGAAACCAATGCTGCTACCGAACCTAACTACTCTCTCTAAACTAGCATAGCTTATCAGTGATCAGTAGGAATATGGAGTATTAAGTGAGCAGTATTATAGGGCAGTTTTCTGCTTTCTTTTCACTGATTACTGTTTACTGATCACTGATTAGGGTAGCCAAGGATATTGACTAAAATCGGGGGGACGTTTTTCCAGGAAAGCCTGTTTACCTTCGGCTCCTTCGGCGGTCATATAGTAGAGTAAAGTGGCATTGCCCGCTAACTCCTGTAAACCCGCTTGACCATCACAATCAGCATTAAAAGCCGATTTTAGGCAGCGAATCGCCAAGGGACTTTTTTCGAGAATTTCTAAGGACCATTTAATCCCTTCCCGCTCTAATTCCTCCACCGGGACGACATGGTTAACCAAACCCATTTCTAAAGCTTGTTGGGCGTTATACTGCCGACAGAGAAACCAAATCTCGCGAGCCTTTTTCTGACCGACTACCCGGGCCAGATAACTAGAGCCAAAACCGCCGTCAAAACTGCCCACTTTCGGACCGGTCTGGCCGAAAATGGCGTTATCCGCCGCTAAGGTTAAATCACAAACCAAGTGCAAAACATGACCGCCCCCGACCGCATAACCTGCCACCAGCGCGATAACTACCTTGGGGATGGAGCGAATTAATTTCTGTAAATCCAGCACATTGAGCCGGGGTACGCCATCATCGCCAATATAACCCGCCTGACCGCGCACCGTCTGATCGCCGCCGGAACAAAAAGCATATTTGCCGTCGCTGTGGGGACCTGCACCCGTGAGCAATACTACCCCAATGCGGGCATCCTCGCGAGCATCACAGAAAGCGTCGTAAAGCTCAAAAACTGTCTTCGGACGGAAGGCATTACGCTTATGGGGGCGATTGATGGTAATTTTGGCGATTCCCCCCCATTTATGGTAAAGAATATCCTCGTAGGTTTTGACGGATTGCCATTCAACGGTCATAGTCTCGGTTATCGGCACAGCTTTTTTACCTTACCCTATTTTGTCCCCCACTTTGAAGCCTGGAGCGCCAGAATAGGGGAATGGATAGTTGACCGAAAAGGTTTAAAGCTGATTCCCTTCTTGATGTTTTCTGAGTATTGATTGAAAATATATTTATCCTATTTGCTAACTTTAAAGAGGTAAAAATATGAGTACAAGTAATAAAACTAAGCTTGAATCATTAGAGTTTTATTTGGGGTTAAAATATCCAATAACAATTTATCCTGATGATGACGAGGGATATGTATCAGAAATCAAGGATATTCCAGGATGTTTCACTCAGGGAGAAACCATAGAGGAAACCTTAATCAGTAATCAGTAATCATTGAACTGAAAACTTCCATCTGATAACTGATAACTGATAACTGATAACTGAATTAAAGCCATTCGATTTCTTTAGCTTTTTCGGGTAGTTTAGCCGTGGCTTGTCCTTGGCTGCGGGACTGAAACCCAATTAAATCGAGGGGAGTAGCCAATAAATCTACTAAATCTGCTTTACCAAACAGTAACTTGAGAGTATTTTCTGGTAGCTCTTTTAATAACCAACGACCGAGAGTAAAAAATAACTCTTGATTGGTTAAAGGTCGCATCAATTCGACACCATACAATTCGTGAAGATAGCGATTTGATCGCCCGTAACGTTTTAATTGACTTCTTAAGTCTTCTAAGGTGGAACGATGACGATGGTAAATAATTGCCTCTGGTGCGTAGGTTAATTGCCAGTCGGTTTGTTGTTGAATACGCCAACAGATATCGGCATCACCACCAGTAGTTAAATAAGGACGAAATAAACCAACTTTTTGAAAAGCTTCTCGAAGAATAGCGAGGTTAGCAGTTTGACCGTAGGGACAAAAAGAATGTTCTAAAAGAAATTTTGGTGACATAAAGTGACGACGTTCTGCATACTTTTCCAACCAAGTTGAACCAGTTAAGGCAGCAATTTCACCCGCTACCAGACCGATGTTAGGATCACTAAAGGGTTGGATCAATTCTGTCAACCATTGCGGTGCGGGACGACAATCGGCATCGGTAAAGACCAAAAAAGGATAACGAGCGCTTTTGATCCCCTTGTTACGAGCAGCGTAGGAGCTTTGTATCTGATTTTCGCTTAAAATGATCAGGTTCAGTCCCCGCTGTTCTTCTGCTGCCTTTCCTAATAATTCTGCTGTGCGATCGCTACTATTATTATCAACTAAAATATATTCAACTAATTGACGGGGATAGGTCTGTTTGGCTAAACAATCAATGAGAGGGGGTAGATCTTTCTCTCCGTTATAAATTGGCACGATCACGGATACTTCGGGCAAGAACTGCAAGGTAGTTGACATCGTTGGAGTCCAATAAACGGGGGACGGTTGAACTATTCGCTACAATACTACTATAATCAATAGCAACAAAAAGCAAGTCTATTGTCACTTATTTTAAACCAACGATGAAAAGTTTCTTCCGAAAATTATTTTTCTATGTGGGTATTCTTTGGCTCTCACCCTTAATCATTGCTTTTCAGGTAGCTAACAATCGAGAACTTATCTTAGGTGATGTGCGGCGTTGGGTAGAGTTATTAGGCCGGGAAAAAAGAGCAGATTGGTTACAATTGTTAGCTCTGTGTCTGGAGGCAAAAGAATTTAGAAATTTATATTATTGTCGTCTTTTTCAAGGGGGTTCATTCAGCCGTTTTTTTATGTATATTCTTAGGTTTTTCTATCGAGAAAGTTCCTATTTATTTCTAGATTCTTCTTGTTCGATTGGCAAAGGATTATTTATTCAACACGGTTTTAGTACGATTGTTATGGCGGATTTGGGCGATAACTGTTGGATTAATCAACAGGTAACAATTGGCTATAAAGATAAAAGCGGTCGCCCCAAAATTGGCAATAATGTCAGGATTACCGCCGGCGCTAAAGTCTTGGGAAACATTACCATCGGCGATAATGTCACCGTGGGCGCAAATTCAGTGGTAGTCAAAGATGTTCCAGCTAATTGTGTGGTGGTGGGTATTCCCGCTCGTATTGTTAAACGGGACGGCGTTAAAGTAGATGAAAAATTATAAACGTTGACTTAAAATATATTCGGCAATTGCCAGATCCCCCGGAGTCGTAATTTTTAAGTTAGTTTCTTCACCGACGACAATTTTGACGGGAAAACCACATTTTTCTAATAAGGCAGCATCGTCGGTGACTTCCCAAGCTAATTTTCGGCCCTGTTCATGACATTCTTTTAATAATTTTACCTGAAAACCCTGGGGTGTTTGGGCCGCCCACAACCGCGATCGATCCGGTGTATCCTCAATCCAGCCCTTGCTATCGACAATTTTAATCGTATCTTTCACCGGAATCGCCGCAATGAAACCCTGACAAGTGGCTAAAGCGGCGGCACAGCGATCGAATAATTCGGGAGTGGCTAAACAGCGCGCCCCATCGTGAATTAAAACCGTCTCAGCCCCCTCTGGTAGGGCTTGTAAGCCATTGTAAACCGATTTTTGTCTGGTTTCGCCTCCTTGGATGATTTGCACGGGTTTAAGGGCATTTATAGGGGTGATAATTTCTCGGATCTCCTCAAAGTCTTCCGGTTGTGCCATGATGCCAATCCAGATAATTGCCCTCGATTCCATGGCAGCCAGCAAAGTCCAAGCCAGGAGAGGTTTTCCGTGCAGGGTGAGCAGTAACTTATTGCGATCGCTGCCCATCCGTTTACCCATTCCCGCTGCTGGAATTAACAAATACATATTTTTTTTCAGGTAAAAAGTTAACAAGAGTCAGGAAAGAGAATTCAGTGGACAGGAGTGGGGAGCTTTTTGCCTCTTATTTGTAAACAGTAATCACTGTCCGGCTGATGGTTAATCGCTTAAATAACCCAAAAACTATGCCTCTTAAGAGAATAAATCGAGGGGAAAGTGACCATAAGTACCGACTAATTGATCATTTTCTGACTGACAAGAAACCAGGACACCGCGATAGGTTCCCGTATAGGAATCGAGATAGGAAGCTTGTCTTTGGGTATTGTATTTAATATACACCGCTCCTGGTTCTGGGTGGTCTTCTGGGAGACTATTAGGTAGGGGGTATCCCAGGGCTTGTAGATAACTTTTCAGGGCTTTAAATCCCTCTTCATTGTTATCGGCACAGATACCTAAGTTAATTGATTCCGAACCTTGGTTAACTAATAAAATTGCCTGTCTTAGAGCTTCTTCTTCTTCAGGGGATTGGGCAATTTTTAGTTGAATACATCCATATTCTTTTAGGAGTTTCAAGGCTTCTTCCATAGACATGAGCGGTTAGATATGTGGGGCTAAAGATAAAAAATCAACTGTTGCTGCTGTCCTTACCGACAAATTCCCAAGAAAAAAGCCCTAAATCATTGGGGTTTAGAGATAGGAAAATTTTGCATTGGTCTTATCATATCAGGTTGGGGACAGGAAAATTTATCGGGGTTGTTCGATCGCTCCGGGTTGTGCGGGCATTTCACACTAAATCCGGTTATTAAAGAATGATTATTTATTCCCCCTATTGCCCATTGCCTATTGCATTAGTGCCTGTCCTGATATGTAGCCTATGCTCAACGGATTTAGTATAACTCACTCCGTTTTGATAGCCAAAGTAAGCACCTATAATAATTCCAGCACCAAAACCAATCGCTAGGTAAGGCAAAATTATACTGAGGGGAAAAGAGGATTGTCTCCGATGAGATGGAAAAAATCCCTCACCAGTCGCCACAATATTCTCAGCAGCTTCAGGGAACTCCTCCGGTTTCTCTAGGGCTTTTTCTTCGGTTGTTTCAGAGTCTTCCAAAGCTTCTGGGGCATCTTCTCGGTCATTTTCGGCGATTTCTGCGGTTATTATCGGCAAAGAGTTTAATTTGGTGACACGATTGACGATTAAATCATCTTGACTCAGGGTTATCGATTCTTGCCAAGCGGGGATATCGGATTCCTGGGTCATACCGTAAACGATCACTTGTTCTAATCCATCGATGCCCAAGCTTTTGATTTCTGCCGACAAAAAAGGTAATAACTTGTGTTGATTGGGTATATTTTTGGATTGAACTTTTAGAGTCAGGGCATTTTCTTGCGGGGTGGCTTCAACAACCTCTATTTTTCTGGTTAAGAGACTTTGGTTAAGTAGAGCAATAATAGCGGCTGGATCCTGGAGTTTAGCGGCATGGATAAGTTGTGCCTGATTCATGGCCTTGAGGGACTAGGGAGGGGATATTATAATACTAAACCCTGTGGAAAATGTATAGGAAAGTGGGTGAGTGCCGGAGCAGGGGGAAACAATCCATAACTGGGTTTTTAAAGTTGAATGGGGACTTAATCATGGTATTAAAAACCGATTTGGTATCGGTCTGTCCATCCCTGCCCCCGGTGCCACTTAAATTTCCGCCACGGCTCTTTCGATTAAACGACGAGCCAGGGTTTGAATACCAGTATGTTCATAGTAATTGGTGGTCATATCGAGGAATGCCCCAACATATACCAATTTGTCGGCAGAAAAGTCGATAAATCCCTGAATTTTGCTCAATAATCCCTGCTGGCTCAAACTGCGCTCGCTGACAAAACCACTCATCCAACCTTTAGTGGAGTCGAAACTTTGACCGATAAAGTCTAATTTTCTGGCAGTATTTCCCCCCGGAATCAATTCTTTAATACTGCCGAAAGTGGAGTTAGATTCTAATTCTTCCGGGGTGAGAATGCTCAGGCCCGATTCCACTTTGCGGATAAAACTGCCCCCCAGGGGAATTAAACCATCCAAACAAACTAACGCCGCCATCCGCATCAGGGATTCGCCGCTATAATCTCCCAGAGAAGCGACGAAATCATCGATACTATCGCCCGGAATGCCATTGATTTGACAAAAAGCGACTAATTCGGTCACTAATTTCAAGGTTAGATCGATGGTTTGCGCTTTTTCGGGGGCAGGGGTTAATTTTTCGATTAAACCGCCCATGAGGGGAATTTTACCACCGACGGCATTAGCAAGAGAGGCGGCGGCTAGGGCATTATCGGCGCTGTCGATGGTTTGGTAGAGCCAGAGCGCCCGTTGATAGCCCTGGGATTGATCATTAAACAACCAAACGGCTCGATCGCCAATCTGTTGGATCATGCTTTCGTCGGTTTCGCCGGTGACTGTGATAATCGTATTTTTAAACCCGACTAGGTTATCCCACTGTCCCGGCACGACATAATCAAGGGTTTTGAGAACTTTGACGGTGAGATTATTCGTCGGTAATTCGTCCACCAGTTCAAAAATTGGCTTACTCACGGATGTCTCCTTACTTTAATTTTGCTAGACCATCTAAATCGAACTTAGCTAACCAAGCTTGGCGATCGCTGGCGGTAAAATCCGCATCCCGCGATAAAACCTTGACTTGATAACGATTATTGACTAAAACGGCGCTGGCGGTTGCACCCTGTTCCACAGAGGGAAAACCTTTAATTGTGGTTTGACTGTCTTGGAATTTATTGGCCGCGGCGGGATTATTGCTGATGTCAGATATGGCTAACATAGCCAGAACTTTGCCATCTTGCTTCAGTTTTGCCTCAGCAAAGCCTTTTTTCTCCTGGGTATAGATGCGCTCGTATCCTCCCCCAGAAGGCGGGAAAAACCGATTAAAACTGCCGCCAGAGGTGGATTCTTTCACCACTGCCGCCGCCCCGCGAGCGGTACTTTCCTGTTGCGCTTGGTCAAATTGCGAGGGAGCTTTAGCACAGGAAGTTACTAGCAAAAGTACCGCCAATACCCCTGCTATCAAGATTTTGCCAAATCGAAAGTTCATAGTTCTCTTAATTAAAACTTGCTCAAGTTTGTTTGTAGTATATCTCTCGCTTATTGCTGATTATTGTTAAGTTTTTCTAGATTTTCTCACACCAGACCGAAAAAAACAGAAAATCAGCAAAATTCGAGTCAATAACTAATTTTTAGGAGTACATCTCAATATTAGCTCTCCTGCCAAAATCAAAAATCTGACCTTAGGTGAGGAGACTCCGAGACAGAAGAACTCAAAAAGCCGCCTCTCCCCCATACCCTAACACCCCACACCCTGCTCCCGGGAAAAACTTTTTGCCGCAAACCCCAGCTACAGTCCCGCAATTGCCCCTCGCGCCATAGATGCGATCGCTTGCTCCGTGGCCCGGGGTAGATGATAATATTTACCCCCGGCTTTTAGGGCTAATTCTTTGGCAAAACCAGTGGAGACGAATTTTTTCTCCGTATCGATGACCAGCAGTTTAATGCCTAAAGAGCGAATTTTAGCGGCAATATCGAGCAGTTCTGCCTTAATATCGGGTTTTTCCCCCTCCGGAATCGGTTCGCCTAAAGATTTCGCCAAAGGAATATTACTTCTACCGTCGGTAATCGCCACAATCACCACTTGACCGATATCCCCCGATAAACGAGCATTCATCCCCACATGAACCGCTTGGGTTAAACCGTGGGCTAAAGGGGAACCGCCGCCACAGGGCAGGGTTTCTAGACGTTTTTTCGCTAGGGTAATCGATTTGGTCGGTGGCAATAGTACATCTGCTCGCTCACCCCGGAAAGGAATCAGGGCAATCTGGTCGCGATTTTCGTAAGCTTCCGTTAACAGACGCATAACCGCACCTTTAGCCGACTGCATCCGATTCAGGGCCATGGAACCGGAGGCATCAACCACAAAGACAATTAAAGAACCGGCCTTGCGGGCCAGCCGTTTTGAGCGCAGATCCCCTTCTTCTATAATCACATGACGTTCGGGATTCCTCAAGCGACGGGCTTTTTGATAGGGGGCGGCCGCCCGGAGAGTGGCATCGACGGCGACTCTTTTCACCTTGCCCCGGGGTAACATCGGCTTAATATAACGTCCCCTATCTTCCGAGAAAATCAGGTTACGCGCCCCCGATTTCCCCTGACGCTGGGCCATCTGGGCAAAATACAGCACACTGGGATCCAGTAAAACCCCTTCCGGGTCGAAAACAAATTCTTCCGGGAGATTATCGGGCTGTTCTGGTTCTTTTTCTTCCTCTTTCTCCTCCTCTTTTTCTTCCTGTTCCTGCTGGTTTTCGTCTTGGGGCGGTTCCGGTGGTGGTGGCGGTGGTGGTGGCTGTTGTTCCTGTTCTGGGGGTGGCGGCGTAATCAGCGATCGAGGTACAATAACTAATTCGACGGCTCTTTTTAAGTCATCGGCACTGACTACATCCCGACCTTCTAAAGCGGCGGCCGCCTTGGCTACTCTCACGGCAAAAATCTCGGCGCGATGACCTTCTACCCTACCGCGCACCGCTTCCTCCACTAGATAACTAATTTGTTCGGGTTTAATTTTTACCTCTTTTAACCATTCCCTCGCCAGAATAATTTCGGTTTTTAGATCATCGATTTCTTGGGCATATTGGGCGATAAAAGCGGTGGGAGAAACAGCATACTCGATCGCCTGATTGACGGCGGTGACTCGTTGGTCTAAACTAAGGACACCATCGGCGGAAAGAGCAATGGCAATTCTATCTAATAAATGGGGTCGTAAATCCCCTTCTTCTGGGTTATAAGTAGCGATCAGAAGCGGTTTACAGGGATGTTGAAAACTGATGCCTTCCCGTTCGATTTGGTTACGTCCTTCGCTTAAAACCGTTAGTAATTGGTTAGCAATTTGGTCATCAAGTAGATTAATTTCATCGATGTAGAGAATTCCCCGATGGGCGCTGGCTAATAAACCGGGTTGAAAGACTGGTTCCCCCTGTTTCACCGATTCTTCCACATCGACGGAACCCAATAAACGATCCTCCGTGACTCCTAGGGGAATCTGCACGAAAGGGGCCCGGATAACTTCCGTGGCGACCTCTCCACTGCTATATTCTTCTTTAGTGCGATCGTCCCATTCGTCGGGATGGTTGGGATCACAATTAAAGACATTACCTGCGATAATTTCGATCGGTGGCAGTAAGGAATGTATCGCTCGCGCCATGACTGATTTGGCGGTTCCCCGACGACCGGCAATTACCACACCCCCCAGGGCGGGATCCACGGCGGCTAAGAGTAGGGCTAATTTAATCGCTTCTTGGCCGACAACGGCAGTTAGGGGAAAATTGAGGGTCAGAGTGGGCATAGATCTAGATTCAGGCGGCCAAATTCTAGTGTAAAACAGAAGCTCACTGGTCTGGCACTTTTCCCTTTTCTTCGACCCGCAAGTAAAATTTTTTTGATTCCCTTTTCTGGAATCTTAGCCGGCTCTCGATGGATTTCTTCCTCCCCGAACTGATCGAGAAGTTGCCGGGTTAATCTAGGATTAGCTCCTGATAACGGCTGTAGAGAGGACAAAAATATGATAGCGACAATAATCGATCGCCTTACGGAAACCAACCCGCAAATTATGCGAGAATGGCAAGGAAGATTAACCCCGAAAAATATCTCGATCGCCTCGATTATCTCCCTAGTTGGTCAATTATTAGTTTATTTATACTATCAAAATCTCTTGCCGGTAGGGGAGGGATTTAGTCGTTACTGTACCGCTAATCCCCCCAATAACAACGATTATTATCCCTATAGTGGGATTAAATACTGCATCCAAGACTTAAATGGTGAATGGATGATTATCTCCCGGTTATGGTGGTTAGATATCTTCACTTTTCTGAGCATTACCGGCATTTTCGCTCTTTTAGTGGTGGGAACCTATCAATTAATCGCCGATCTTTCTGGGGAAGAACGCCGGGGTACACTTAATTTTATCCGTCTGAGTCCCCAACCCGCCAGAACAATTTTTATCGGCAAAATTTTCGGGGTTCCCATTCTCCTCTATCTCGTCTGTCTTCTCGCTTTACCCTTTCACTTGGGGGCGGGTTTATTAGCAGGTATTCCCTTGTCGTTAATTTTAGCCTTCTACGCGGTTCTAATCGCTAGTTGTGCCTTTTTCTATCATGCCGCCCTTAGTTTCGCTTTAGCCACGCCATGGTTAGGAGGATTTCAACCCTGGTTAGGCAGTGCTACGGTCTTAATCTTTGTGTTTTATAGCAGTATTTTTACTTTATCGGGCTATGGTGGTTCCCGTACCCCCTTTGATTGGTTAATTCTCTTTAATCCTAGTTTTGTCCTCCCCTATCTAGTTAAATCTACCTTTCTCCCCCCCGATGCGGTACGCTATCTAGGAATCTCACAAATCTTCGACCTTCGTTGGTACGGTCAATCTCTCTGGCAATCGGTTATAATGGGTATTAGCTTAATTTTGCTCAATTTTTCCCTCTGCACCTACGGTTTAACCAGAATTCTCCAGCGTCGCTTCCATAATCCCCTCGCTACTCTTGTTAGTAAACCCCAAAGTTACTGGATGATGGGTTGTTTTAGCACTATTAGCCTAGGTTTTGTCTTCCAAACTCTGCAACCGAGGTATATTTTCGATAATTTTGCGATTCTTAGCGTTTTTGTGGCGATTTTTGGCTTGTTAATCCTTTTTGCCCTCACTCCCCCTCGTCAAACTCTCCAAGATTGGACTCGCTATCGTCATCTGCAAGGAAAAACGGGCATTAGTCTGGGGAAAGCTGTAATCTTTGGCGAAAAAAGCCCTTCTACCCTAGCCATGGCTGTTAACGTCGCCATTGCCATTTTATTCATCCTTCCCGCTATTTTTATCGCCCCTCTCGATGGATATAAACTAGCCACTGCAGCCGGGTTTCTCTTGGCAATGAACATGATTTTAGTCTATGCCGCTATCGCCCAATTATTGATGTTAGCCAGCACAAATAAACGCGCTTTGCTGGCAGCCACTAGCATCGGCATTTTGATTATTTTCCCCTTCCTCTGTTTCGCTGTCTTGGGAGTTAATCCCAGTCAATCTCCGCTGTTATGGTTTTTTACTCTTCTTCCCATTGCCGCTACTAAATACGCTACACTTCCCTCTTTCGCTTTGGCAATTTTCAGTCAGTGGTTGGGTTTAACCCTCGTCGGATGGCAAATTAATCGGCAATTAAATCGCCTTGGTGCCTCGGCAACTAAAGCGTTAATGCCAAGCTGAAAAATACCGATTCACGGGGGGGATTAAATAATATTTCTGCCGACAATTTTCTCCCCTTGAGTATCAGTTAAATTTTTTTTCCAAAAAAGCTTGACAAAACCCCACGACTTGACAGATAATTTCTTATAGAATGGGAATCCGTGCCTGCCTGCGACCCCCCTCTTTTCAGGTCAAATAAAGCCCAAAAAGATTAACCCCAAAAAGTAGGCTGAGTTAATCTCAGTTCCGGTGCTGATTCGGAGCATCTTTCAATTTGACAACGCCTATTGTAGGGCTAATTCATGAATTAGCCCTACACATAGTAATTTCAGTTCCCATCTGATTAGGAGCATCTTTCAATTTGACAACGCCACATTTTTACCCCACCACCGATAAACTATCAACAATTAGCGAGGGAGTATAACAGGAACCATTCCATTGATTATCGGCCCCCAAAGCGATTAAATTTTGCAAAGCCGTATAAACATTTCCCGTCACCATTGTATCTTTAACTCGTCCGGTGATTTTGCCCTTTTCTATGCGATAACCCAGATCGATATTGACAGAAAAATCGCCGGAAATATCGGCCCCATGACCTAAAATTTGGTCGATAACTAGGCCTTCGTCTATTTGCGAGATTAAATCCTCTAAAGTTCCCTCTCCAGGTGCAACGATTAAATTAACCAAATCTGGCAGAGGATAAACGCCTAAACTAGGACGAAAACCGTTTCCCGTCGGAGGAGTTTTTAATAATCTGGCCGTGGTAAGATCGCTATAGAATTCCTTAACTCTACCTCCCTCAATTAAAGATAAAAATTTGGTGGGAGTTCCCTCATCATCAAAGGGACAACTATAGGGTTCTCGCTGGGGTTGTTGGGATAAAGTCAACTTTTCTGACATCACCAATTGACCGATTTTATCACTCCAGGGCGAAGACTTTTCTAAGATCTGTTTACCATTTAAAGCCATCGCCACCGTACCCCATAACAGGGTAACTGCATTAGCAGTCAATAAAATTGGTAATTTACCCGTGGGACTATCCACATTATTGGCAGCCCATTGTAGTCGCTGCAATAACTGTTTAATTACCGTATCGGGATGAGGTGTACTGCGAGTATATTCTCCATCATAAACCGCCAGAAAATCCTCCCCCCGTACCCATTCAATCCCCAGATAATAACTCAAAGCTGTATCGGTATATTGACAATATAAACCCTGGGAATTAACCAAACGGGTGATTTCCCGTTCACATTCCCATTCACCACTACAAATAACCTCAGGGTAAACTTGGCGAATATGGCCAATCATTTGATTACCCATCTCGATTAAAGATTCTACCGCCACATCTTGCCCAATCGGGTCATAGATTGCCTGTCGTGGTGCCGAAAATTCGATTTCTTCCGGGGCATTGAGATAGGATAAATTTAACGCCGTTTCTACTAAAATTTCCGGTTCCACATCACCATAACCCACCGCTAACCCCGGACAACCCTCGCGCCATAATCTTAAGGCAGTTCCCACAGATTCGGAACTTTCTAGCTGTTTGAGACGATTAGCCTCAAAAAAAACGGGATGGGAAAGGGAGGAAGATTGATAAACTTCGGCTGCCACCGCTCCCGATTTGAGAGCTAGTTCGATGAGTTGTTGCGGATCGATCGTCATGGTGATAGTTTTTGAGATAATAGCTATCTGATTATCTCAAGCCCCGGCACTTCGGCGCAAACGCTGCTAATAAGACTGCGGCGAGTTAAAAAATTTTTGCTTATTCATCAATATTTTTGAGCAAAGATGATCAAGTTGGTAATGAAGTTATCATAGAATCGATCAAGAGTCAAAAACATGGATACTCCCACCTAGAGAGGCCGAAAAAATGACGATTGCCAAAAGCGACGAAACTGCCACCTCTCCGGCACTGATAGAAGAAGATTTCGAGGACTTCTGGGAACCCCCCCCACCCCCCACAGACTTAATTTTTGAT
>NZ_JACJSW010000192.1:0-17375 GCF_014698375.1 Microcystis flos-aquae FACHB-1344
GCCGCCCTCCTTGGCCAGAAGCGGTCAGAATGATTGCTTCTCTTGGGGGGTTTTTAGGTAGAAAAGGTGACGGTGAACCAGGTGTTAAAACTATTTGGTTGGGACTGCGAAGGTTACATGATATCAGCCAGACTTGGAAACTATCTCATCAAATTAGTTCCCCCATAGAACCCCCTTGAGCCATCTGGCACACTTTTCTCTTTTTGTCAAATTTTATGTTAAGAAAGATGTGACTAATGGATAGCTTGATAAGGGGGGTGCCGATAGGCGGGGGGATCTACCCTTGATAAGGGGGGTGTCTGAGAACTTTTAACACCTACCTACTTAAGTCGGTAAGTCGCCTCGTAGGTTGGGTTGAGCGAAACAATACGGAGTCGAAAATGGCTCAATTCGATTGAAAAAGCGAAACCCAACCACCCCAACGGTTATTCTTAGTTGGGTGTAAAGCACCTTATCTGAGGTTAAAATTTATTCTTTCTAATTGTTGCTAGAAATGGGTTATGATGTTTATGCGTTTAGGGGCTAAAGGAGAAAAATCATGGTACATTGGTCACTAACCGGATCAGCTTTAGGACAAAAAGGCGCAAAAAAGGGAAGCTTATCCCAATACGTTGAAGAAGCGGCACAAAGAGCGAGCTTTGAAGCAACCGTGGATTCTGTCCAAGAACGTAACTCGCGTTATTCCGAGGAAGAAATCGAAGAATCTATCAATGAGGCTATCCGAGAAACTCGTGCTGCGTCTCGTTCTTGATACCAATATTCTAATTTCTGCACTGTTACGCAAAAACACACCGCCTTATCTTCTTTATACAGGTTATCCCTACCTAGGATGAAAATAATTATAAATTTCCTTAGCTAATTGTTCCCCAATTCCTGTCACCTGTTGCAATTGTTCTAGGGAAGCTTCGCGAATATAATCCAGAGAATGAAAATGAGCTAATAAATCTTTTTGTCGCTTAAAACCTAACCCCGGTATCTCATCCAGACGGGAACGGCGACTTTTTTGCATCCTTTGTTGTCGGTGAAAGCTAACAGCAAAGCGGTGCGCTTCATCCCTGACTCGACGCAATAATTGCACTCCGGGTTGTTCCTTATCTGTCTCTAAAGGAGAGGATTCCCCGGGTAAAAAAATCTCCTCTCTCTGTTTAGCTAAACTAACAACTTTTACCTGTTCTAATAAATTCATCTCCCCTAAAACTGTCACCACGGCCGATAATTGTCCTTTTCCCCCATCAATCATAACCAAATCGGGAAAATCATCACTTTCGGCAATATTATCGGTATTTTCGGCATAACGACGGAAACGCCGGCGAATTACCTCTGCTAAACTGGCAAAATCATCGGAATGGCCGATTTTAACCTCGGGATTTTTGATTTTATAGTGACGATAATGTTGATTAGCGGCCACCCCATCGATAAACACCACTCCCGACGCGACTGCATTAGAACCCTGAATATGAGAAATATCATAACCCTCGATGCGGTGGGGTAGTGCCGGTAAATCGAGAATTACCGCTAAATCCTGCAAAGACTGTAAATCTCGGTCGGCGCTTCTTTTCGTCTTTTCTAACTCATAAAGAGCGTTTTTCTCGACCATAGCTAATAAATCCGCTTTACTTTGCCGTTGGGGAACAGTTAACTCGACTTTGCGACCTTTTTTTTCCCTTAACCACCCCGCTAACACCTCACCTTCCGGTAATTCGCAGGGTAACAGGATTTCGCTAGGAATTTCCACCCCTTCCACCGATAAATAATGTTCTTCCAGGACTTTTTGCAGGATTTCTCCCTCGTTTGCTGACTGACTATCGGCAAAAAATCCCAAACGTCCCACCAAACGACCAGAACGCACTTGGAATAATTGTATGCAACAATGCTGCTCGTCCTTAGCTAAAGCGATTGCGTCCCGGGATACGGTATCATCAGGTAAAGAGACTTTTTGATCGGTATTAAGGGCCTGTAATCCGCGAATTTGATCCCTAATCGTGGCCGCTTGTTCAAAATCTAGGTTTTCCGACGCTGCGAGCATCTTTGCCGCTAATTTCTCTAATAATTCCCCCGTCCTTCCCTGAAAAATCATCGCCACTTTCTGCAAGGTTTCTCGATAATCTTGGGGACTGATTAATTTTTGACAAACCCCCGGACAACGACCGATATCATAATTTAAACAGGGACGGTCTTTAAACAGAGGTTGGGGACGTTGACGCAGGGGAAAAGTGCGTTTAATTAGGTGTAAAGTGTGGCGCAGCAGCCTTGTATCGACGTAGGGACCATAATAACGGTCTTTTTGGTTATTTATGCTACGTTTGCGGGTAATAAAAATGCGCGGGTAGGTTTCCGACCAAGTAATACAAATGTATGGATATTTTTTATCGTCCTTGAGGAGAGTATTAAAATGGGGCTGATGTTGTTTAATTAGATTAGCTTCCAGGGCCAAGGATTCTGCTTCCGTGTCGGTGACGATAAATTCAATTTCCGTCACCTGTCGTACCATCAAAGCAATGCGGGGACTGAGGGGTTGACTGGGACGAAAATAGGAACGGACTCTAGACCGGAGTTTTTTGGATTTACCGATGTAGAGAATTTCGCCATTTTGGTCGCGCAGGAAGTACACCCCCGGTTCGAGGGGAATTTCCCGAAGACGATTTTCTAGGCGATCGAGGTCTTGGATTAGGGTAGAGTTAAGATTATTCCCGAACATCTTTCTATATTAGGGTTTGCGGCAAAAAGTTTTTCGGTGGGTGTAGGGTGTGGGGTGTGGGGTTTTACCGATTTTCAGGGAAAAAGTCCCGGAATTTTCCCCCCGATTACTCCAATGGCCGGTACTTTTGGATTTCAAAAAGGTCTAAAAGTCTTATCGAACAATGTTTTTAGATTTATTCAGCAAACCCTATGTTAGACAAAAAATTACGTCAGTGGGTATTAGCTGACGTTTGGCAAGATATTTAGGGCAAATCTTCACAAAAATTAATAGGCTTCCGATTCGATTTGCTTAATCGGGACGAAACATTCCCCGGGGAGAAGAATCGGTTTATTGTTAAAAATTAATTGGCCCCGATGATTGTTGCGGTTAATAGCGACACCAAAAGGACGTTTACTAACTCTGCTATTGAGGGTACAGTAGATGCGATAAATGCGTCTGGCCGCCCGTAAGACAGTAGGATCTAACAAAATTGGGATTTCCATATCGACACGTTGTTGTTCTGTTTTCTCGGATAGGGCTACCATAGCACTCGTCTCCCCACGATTAAATTGACATATTTATTAAATCAATGGTATATGACGATTTCCGATTATGCCACTTTTGTTAGGATTCTAAAACTTTTAGGATGGCCTGGCCCATAGCTTGGCATCCCACTAAGGTCATACCTTCCGAGAAAATATCTCCGGTACGATAACCGAACTCTAAGACTTTTTCGACGGCTTTTTCCAGCGCTGCTGCCGCTAAAGGCTGATTTAGCCCATATTTTAACATCATAGCAGCGCTGAGAATCTGGGCGATCGGATTGGCTTTATCTTGGCCGGCGATATCCGGGGCCGAACCGTGGACGGGTTCAAAAACTCCCACCCCAGCAGTCCCTAAACTAGCGGAGGGTAACATTCCGATACTACCGGTTAACATGGCCGCTTCATCGGAGAGAATATCACCGAATAAATTGCCCGTGACGATAGTATCAAATTGTTTGGGGGCCCGGACTAACTGCATGGCCGCGTTATCGACGTAGAGATGGGAAAGTTCCACATCGGGATAATTAGCGGCCATTTTCGTCATCCGGTCGCGCCAGAGTTGGGAAACATCAAGAACATTAGCTTTATCGACGGAACAGAGTTTATTGCCGCGTTTTTGGGCAATTTCAAAGGCTACCTTAGCGATGCGGTCCACCTCCGATTCCAAGTAAACCATGGTATTTACACCGCATTTTTCTCCCGTTTCTGTCTCAAAAATCCCCTTCGGTTGACCGAAGTAGATACCCCCGGTCAATTCCCGGACGACCATGATATCCACTCCCTCGATAATCTCCCGTTTGAGACTAGAAGCGTCAATTAATTGCGGAAAAATGGTGGCAGGACGTAAATTAGCAAAAAGACCTAAGCCAGATCTTAAGCCTAATAATCCCGTTTCTGGCCTTTGCTGCCGGGGCAAATTATCCCATTTATAACCCCCGATAGCGGCCAGGAGAACAGCATCACTATTTTTACAGGCGCTCAGAGTTGCTTCGGGGAGGGGACTGCCGGTTTCATCAATGGCTGCCCCTCCAATTAAAGCGGTTTGGAAGTCAAACTGGAGGTCAAATTTTTTAGCGATGACTTTCAGTATCTCTACGGTGACAGCGAGGATTTCCGGCCCGATGCCATCGCCGGGTAGTAGGGTAATGCGATACTGTTGCGTCATAGTTCTAGAACGGTAAAATAGGTCAGACTCTTAATTATAACATAGTTAGGGTTGGCTGAATAAATCTAAAAACCTTGTTGGATAAGGCTTTTAGACTTTTTTCCCCTCAAAAAGTGCCAGCGATTGCAGTGATTGGGGGGAAAATTCCGGGACTTTTTCCCTGAAAATTAGGTAATTGAACCTCTGAAAATCGGTAAAATCCTACACCCTACACCCACCGAAAAACTTTTTGCCGCAAACCCTAATTAAAGGGGCAGTTAATCCCCGATAACTACACTAATTCTACATGGGAATCATCCCCGATCATAAAGCGTAAAGCTTTTGGACGTTGGGGGGCAATTTCTAATTTTGCCCGTCGTCCAATAACACTATCAACTATGCGCTGATGAATGCCAATAATCGTGGCATCTTTGAGAATAACACTGTGTTCTATGTCGGCATCGATTAATTTTACTCCATTAGCCACACTACTATAGGGACCGATAAAACAATTCTCAATGTGACAATTTTCTCCAATAATGACAGGACCGCGAATGGTACTATTAATAATTTTACTACCCTGACCAATTTGTACCCGTCCGATCACCTGACTATTAGCATCAATTTCTCCCTGCAAAGCGATTTCTAGACTGGTATCAAGGATAATCCGATTTGCTTCTAATAAATCATCTTTTTTACCCGTATCTAACCACCAACCCAGTAGTTTATTGGCTTCTACTGCTTTATTTTGATTGATTAATTCTTGGATAGCATCGGTAATTTCTAACTCACCCCGGCCCGAAGGTTGAATAGATGCGATCGCTTGGTGAATGGTGGGGGCAAAAAAATAAATCCCTACCAAAGCTAAATTTGAGGGGGGTTCTTTGGGTTTTTCGACTAAGTATAAAACTTTGCCAGTTTCATCTACTTTTGCTACCCCAAAAGCACTAGGATTAGACACTTTTCGCAGGAGAATTAAAGCATCAAGGGACTGTTTTTGGAAAGAGTCTAAAAAGGGCGATAAATCATCCTCAATTAGGTTATCACCCAAGTACATAATAAAGGGGGAATCTCCTAGGAAAGATTGGGCAGTTTTAACCGCGTGAGCTAATCCGGCTGGTTGTTCTTGGCGAATATAAGTTATCTTAGCCCCAAACTGTTCACCATTGCCCGTGGTCTGACGAATTTCTTCCCCGGTTTCGGGACTGATAATAATGCCAATATCGGTAATTCCTGCGGCGACAATTGACTCGATTCCATACCATAAAATCGGTTTATTGGCCACGGGAACTAACTGTTTTGCCCCGGTATAGGTTAGGGGACGTAACCTCGTACCTTTGCCACCGGATAAAATTAGTGCTTTCATAGTTTTAAAGATTAAATAGTTGGTTGAGCATAGCTTTGAGAGAATCTCGCCAATAGGGAGGAATATAACCCAATTGTTGCGAGATTTTTTGACCAGAAAGAACCGAATAGGCCGGACGCACTGCTGGGGTAGGATATTCAGCAGTAGTAATGGGAATTACTCTCTGAATTTTTAAGGGAATACCGCTTATTTTTGCCTCCTCAAAAATAGCTTTAGTTAAATCAAACCAACTGGCAACACCGCTATTAGTAAAATTATAGATTCCTGCGGGATTATCGACATTAATTAAAAGCTGAGTAATGGCCGTGGCGATATCTTTGGCCCAAGTGGGACTTCCCACCTGATCAACAACTACTTTTAACTCCTCTCTTTCCTTACCTAATCTCAGCATAGTTTTGACAAAATTACTTTTGCCATAACTGCCGTAAACCCAAGCAGTACGCAGGATAATTGCCTGAGAATTAACAGTTTTAATCTCCTCTTCTCCCCTTAACTTTGATTGTCCATAAACCCCTAAAGGATTAGTTAGATCGGTTTCTAGATAGGGGGTATTTTTTCGACCATCAAACACATAATCGGTGGAAATATGGAGAAATTTAGCTTGAATTTTCTCGGCAGATTCCGCCATAATTTTCGGGGCTGTAGCATTGATAGAATAGGCTAATTCTGGCTCGGTTTCGGCTTTATCCACTGCCGTATAAGCGGCGGCATTAACCAGATAATCGGGGTGAATTTCCCTAATTAACTGGCGGATTTTTTCCGAGTTAGTTAAATCTAGTTCTTCTCGACCGATACTAATAACTTCGCCCAAGAATGGTAAAGTTACTTGTAACTCTTGTCCTACTTGACCTTTAGCACCAATTATTAAAACTTTTTTCATTGTCTTTAGGGGAAAACTTCCACGGATTTAAAGGGTTGTCCAGCTTGGTCTTTAGGGGAGAGAATCGGCGGAGTCTCTAGAGGCCAGTCAATCCCTAAATCGGCATCATTCCATAAAATAGTTTTTTCGTATTGGGGATAATAATAATTAGTGGTTTTGTAGAGAAATTCGGCTCGGTCGGAGAGGACTAGAAAACCATGGGCAAAACCTTCCGGGACCCAGAAAATACGTTTATTTTCCGCACTTAAAACACAGCCTACCCATTGCCCAAAAGTGGGGGAACTTTTACGCGCATCCACTGCCACATCAAAAACACTACCGTTCACTACTCGCACCAGTTTACCCTGGGGATTGGGGATTTGATAGTGTAATCCTCGCAGGACATTTTTTAAGGACATAGAGTGATTATCCTGGACAAAAGTGGTATTAACCCCAGTTTTTTCTCGAAAATCTTTCTGATTAAAACTTTCCAAGAAAAAACCTCGATCGTCTCCGTAAACTTGCGGTTCAATGATTAAAACATCAGGAATTTCCGTCGGAATAACTTTCATAAAATCGGAGACAATATAACTTTTGCGGGTAGTCTAGCACAAAAGGGTATTTTTTTCTAAATTTTTTGATTAATCTTTCCTCGGTAACTGAACAATGATAAGATGAGCCTAACTTAGTCAGAGCATAAACGACGTGGTACAAGTCTCTACACACACCGCTACTCAATCTATCCCCCTGGAGGGAGAAGCCTTAAAAAACTGGTTACAGACTAGGGCTAATCAGATTATCGCCGGCGATCGACTCAGTCAGCAAGAGGCCCTAGCTTTAACTGCGATCGAAGGTCAGGAAAATATTTTCAGCTTATGTGAGGCTGCCGATCGCATTCGTCAGGCCTGTTGTGGTAATACGGTGGATTTATGTAGCATTATCAACATAAAATCGGGAAGTTGTTCGGAAAATTGCAGTTTTTGTTCCCAATCCGCCCACCATCCCGGACAAGATTCGCCTATCTACGGTTTAAAAAGTCGCGAGGAAATTGTCAGCCATGCGAAAGCAGCAGCCGAAGCGGGGGCTAAACGCTTCTGTTTAGTTAGTCAAGGCCGGGGATTAAAGTATAATAGCCCTAAATCGCAGGAATTCGAGGAAATACTGGCCACAGTTCAAGAAATCATCGAAACGGCCAAGATTAAACCCTGTTGCGCCCTGGGAGAGTTAACCCTTGCCCAAGCGCAAGCCTTAAAAGAAGCCGGAGTTACCCGTTATAATCACAATCTGGAGGCTGCCGAGAATTTTTATCCTAACGTGGTCTCCACCCACAGTTGGCAGGATCGGGTAGAAACGGTAAAAAACCTAAAAGCGGCGGGAATTCAAGCTTGTACGGGCGGAATTATCGGTATGGGGGAAAGTTGGACCGATCGTATCGATTTAGCTTTTTCTCTGGCGGAATTAGAAGTGGAATCAGTGCCGATTAACCTATTAAACCCCAGAAGTGGCACCCCTTTAGGTCATTTACCCAAACTGGATCCCTTGACTGCCCTAAAAGCAATCGCTATTTTCCGGTTTATCTTGCCCCAACAAATCCTCCGTTATGCCGGGGGACGAGAGGCAGTCATGGGAGAATTGCAAAATCTGGGGCTAAAATCGGGAATTAATGCTATGCTGATTGGACATTATTTGACCACTCTAGGACAACCCCCCCAACAGGATCAGGCGATGTTGGCTGATCTTAGTTTAATAGGAGGAGAAGCCCCCATCCCCGGTGAATACCAACCCCAACAGGCAACCTAAATCACGTCGAGGACGAGAATCTCCGCCCCGGCGCGCTTCCGTATCGGTTCCCAATGAGTTACTCTGGGCTTTGATTGGTTTGTTGCTGACAATTTTTAGTACATTTGTTCCAGTAAGTCTGGCTAGTTGGTCGGCTACGGGTCTATCTTCGCAAAAACTGGGCATAACTTACCAAATTGGGGCAGTATTGTTAACGGGCTGTCTGGGGGGCAAAAATGCCGGGCTTCTTGCCCAGGTGGCCTATATTTTTCTCGGTTTAACTTGGTTGCCCGTGTTTGCCCAGGGTGGGGGAATGGGTTATCTGAAAGAACCCAGTTTTGGCTATATTTTAGGCTTTATGCCGGGGGCATGGCTGTGTGGTTGGCTGGCTTTTCGCTGGCGCGCCAAGATAGAAACCCTGGCTTTAAGTGCTTTTGCCGGTTTGTTAGTTATTCATCTGTGCGGTTTATTATATATGCTGGGATTGTCGATTTTTCAGCCCCAAGCTAGTCAAATCACCTTTCCCGATAGTTTGCCCACCCTATTTATGAATTATTCAGTCTGGCCATTTTTAGGGCAGTTAGTAGTAATTTGTGTGGTGGTAATTATTGCCTTTTTCTTCCGTAAATTATTATTTTATTGATGCCACAGCCAATGTTAAAAAAGAATCGCTGGTTTTGGATAGTGGCGGTGCTTGGTCTAATTTTAGACCAAGTAACTAAGTATATAACCGTGCAGAGTTTTGAGCAAATTGGTGAGACTTTCCCGATTATTCCGGGGGTTTTTCATTTCACCTATGTGATTAATACTGGGGCGGCTTTTAGTGCTTTTCGGGGCGGTGTTGGTTGGCTAAAATGGCTATCCTTATTAGTTAGTTTGGGATTAATGGCTTTTGCTTACTTTGGACCGCATTTAAATCGTTGGGAACAATTAGCCTACGGTTTTATTTTAGCAGGGGCTTTCGGCAATGGTATCGATCGCTTTTTGTTTGGTTATGTGGTGGATTTTCTCGATTTTAGATTGATTAATTTTCCTGTTTTTAATCTGGCTGATGTCTTTATTAATATCGGGATTATTTGCCTATTAATTTCTACCTTTCCCCACAAGTCAAGGGTCCCGTAGGGGCGAAGCATTCGAGCGATAACCTATCGCTGAAACCGTAGATTTCCTATCCGAATGCTTCGCCCTTACTTTTTCTGTTCAAAAAAATCGGGGATTTAGTATTATATTCCTGGAGTCCTGATCATTTAAATATTTTGGAAATCTAGATAATTCCTGTTGAGTACCAATCATAATAAATCCGTTGAGTATAAGCTACATATCAGCAGAGACACTCATGCAAAAGGGGGAATAAATAATCAGTTTTTCATAACTGGATTTAGTATTACATATTCCTGTGCTTGTTCAAGCAAATAATAAACGTCCTTTAGGTTCAGGAATTTCTCGGCCTAATTCCTGTGCTGTTTCAATCCATTGTTGAATAATGATTTCAGCATTTTGCACAGCTTCTTGATAAGTTTCTCCATCAGCCATACATCCTGCAAGTTCTGGAACTTCAACGATAAATAGTTGATCCTCATTACTCCAGTAAATAATCAGTTCATAACGAATTTTCATCTTGATATCCTAACTTATATTTTAAAATCAGACTACGAATTTGCTTAACTTGATAGACTTTGGCTTTTCCTTGTTTGGGTTGCAGATTTAAAATTTCTTCAACTCCTTCTTTGGTAAAAATATGATGACTTCCTCCTATTCGTTGATCAAATCCTAATTTCCTCAGTAGTTGACAAAGTTGCTCGAAGGGAATGTTAGCATCAGAATTACCTAAAAGAATTTTAATCAATAATTTATCCTGTTTGCTCATACATCCGATAAATATAAGTAGGGAGGCACAATTATTTGTAGGATTGGTTAGCGGTAGCGTAACATAATCGGGCGTTGGGTTTCATGCTTCAACCCAACCTACGTTCTGGAAAAAAACTTAATTGAAGCTCATTTACCTAGATAAAAATAAGCTATTATTCCTGTTTTTTATCGGTGCTGGGTGGATGCCAACCTCCCCGGATCCATAATCGACGAACTTTAACGATAAAACCTTCATTATGATTGTCATCATTTAAGTCCAAACGTTCAATAGTTGCCCTAGCGATGGGAGTAAGTCCCACTATTTTTAAAGCATCTGGTGTCCAGATAAAATGTTCTTGCCAATGCTGTTGGCGCGGATTGAATATTTCTACTTCTTGTTCTGTTTTCGGATCAATTGCCTTGATAAAATTGTAGCGATATCTGTTACATCTTTGGCAAGCTAAAGCTAAGTTTGCCAATTCATCTCTGCCTCCTAAAGATTTGGGCTGAATGTGATCTACTTCAAATAGTGCGGCACTAATTTCTTCTGGAGAATGACAGTATTCACACAGATAGTTGGCTCTTGCTCGGACTTGTAATCGAGTGGTGATACTAATCATTTAGATTCAGCAACTATTCGCGCATTTAACAGCGTGAAAATCTCGTTTAACTCTAAAATACCGGCCAATTCTGCGGTTTCTTGAGAATTAAGTTGGGAATTTTTTTCTAGTTCCCGTAGTTCCTCCAATCGACACTGCAATTCCTCGGTGAATTTAAAGAGATAATTTTCCCTTACTGGCGATAGCTTAATTCCTTTTTCAATCCAGGAAGAGGGCTTGACCATCAGTTGAGTTAACATCACTTTCTCCCTAACTTTAATCCTTAACCTAATCCTAACACGATTAGTTATCCTCGATCGGGTGAGCAATGCCCACCCGAAAAACTATGCTTCTGTTGCAGAATTAGAGCGATCGAATTTACTAACTAACTGAGGATTTTCTGACCAAGCATCGATAACACTCATATTACCATTGAGAAAATTCTGTTTAATAGCGCGGCGTTGAATTTTGCCACTGGCAGTTTTGAGAATTGTTCCCGATTTAGCCAGAACAATCGCATGGGTCATAATTTCGTGTTCTTCGGCGATTTCTTGACGGATATCGGCGATTAATTTGGCCGTATCTAATTCGCCGCTGCGACGTTCTAATTCCTGGACAATAACTAACTGTTCTTCCCCATTATCTTCAATGGAAAAAGCCGCACCATAATCGGGACGAAAAACCTCATTAAGATGCTGTACTGACCATTCTAAATCCTGGGGATAATGATTACTGCCACGGACAATAATTAAATCCTTAATCCGTCCCGTGATATACAATTCCCCATCGAGAAGAAAACCTAAATCTCCGGTGCGTAAAAACGGTCCTTCTCCTGTATCAGCAAGATAAGCTTGAAAAGTCTCTTTGGTTGCGTCTTCCCGTTGCCAATATCCAGCGGCCATACTGGGGTCACTGGCCCAAATTTCGCCCACTTCATCGGCTGCACAAAGGGTGAAAGTATCGGGATTAACCATAGCTATACGGGTATCACAGACGCGACGACCACAACTGGGGACGTATCTAACTCCCGTGGTTCGATCGGAGCCTACAGGGACAATTTTACCGCGTTCGTAGGCGGTTGCATCCAAAGCGGTGATAATTGGGGTGGTTCCCTTGGGTTTATTGGAAATCAAGAGGGTATATTCAGCTAATCCGTAGGCAGGGGCGAAAGTTTGCCAAGAAAAGCCGTAATCGGCAAAAGTATCGACAAATTTGGCCATGACCTTCGGGTTAATCGGTTCGGCGGCATTTCCTGCGGCCTGCCAACTGCTCAGGTCTAATTCCGCTAAATCGGCAGCTTTAATCCTACGAGTACAAAGATCATAGGCGAAGTTGGGGGCCTGACTATGAGTAACTTTGTACTTAGTAATATTTTTTAACCACTGCATCGGACGCTTAATAAAAGCAAAGGGAGACATGAGATAGCAGGGTGTACCGTTGTAGAGGGGGACGGTGATACCTTCGACTAACCCGTAATCGTGGAAATAGGGCATCCAAGTGAGGGTAACGCTATCCGGTTCGTAACCACAAGCTTTTTGCAAGTAACCGCAATGGTGCATCAGGTTAAAATGACTTAACATCACTCCTTTGGGGATATTAGTCGAACCGGAGGTATATTGCAGATAAGCAAGCGCCGATTTATCCACCTGGGGATCTTGCCATTGGTCCGCGAGGGAAATATCAATACTTTCGGTAGTAATCCATTTCATTTGGTCGAATTCAGGGAATTCTTCCTTAACACCTTCAATAAGAGTCAGAATACTTTCGGTAACTAGGGCAAAGGTGGCATTAGCATCCTTGACAATTGCTCGTAAACGGGGCAGAGTGCGCTTAAGTCGTCCCGATTCCGGTGGGGGGACGGGAATGGCAATCACTCCCGCATAAAGACAACCACAAAAAGCGGCCACTACTTCTAAACTTTGAGGATAGAGTAATAGGGCGCGTTCCCCTTGGGCCTGGTATTTTTGCAAATAGGCGGCGATTGCTCTTGCTTGGCGATCGAGTTCACTGTAGGTTAAAGGTGGGGTTTCTTTTTTACCATCGATAAGAAAAGTGTAGGCATGGCCCTCTGGTTGTGCCGTGGCGCGGTAACGTAAGAGTTCTACTAGGGTGGCAGGTTGAATTAAGGTTTCAGTCATCGTTGTTATCGGGCTTATTGGCGCTATTGTATAGAAGTTTTAAGATATTTGCCCATGGCGCTAGGATAAAGTGCGAAAGGCGATCGGTCAAGGTATAGGATTAAGTTATTGGTTAAAATCCCGCCCGCCTTATCTGTGCAATTGTGGTAAAAAGCTATAATTAATCAACCCTAAAATATCGGGAAAAAGTCATGACAGCCCTAGACATTATCCCAGATGTCACCTATCCCCCCACAGATTTATGGAGTGATGAACCACCATTGGAAAGTGATCTACACCTGCAACAGATCATCATTCTCCTTAGTTGTCTAGAATTATTATGGCGCGAGAGGAGTGATTACTACGCTTCGGGAAATCTAACCATCTACTACAACGCGGAACAATTAAAAAAACGTGATTTCTGTGGTCCTGATTTTTTTGTGGTTTTAGATACAGAAAAACGTCCCCGCAAAAGTTGGGTAGTTTGGGGAGAACAGGGTAAATATCCCGATGTAATTGTCGAGATTCTCTCCGATTCTACGGCCAATATTGACCGCAATAACAAGAAAATTCTCTACCAAAATACCTTTCGCACTCCTAATTATTTTTGGTTCGATCCTAATACGTTAGAATTGCAGGGATTTAGACTAATTGAGGGACAATATCAAGCCATTTCTCCCAATGACCAAGGTTATTTATGGAGTGAACAGTTAGGATTATATTTAGGGATATTTGACCGTAAACTGCGTTATTTTACCGCCAATGGTCAATTAGTCCCCACTCCTCAAGAAGCTGAGTTACAGCAACGACAGGCCAAAGAACAGGCTATTTTAGCCAAAGAACAGGCTCTTTTAGAGAAAGAAAGGGAACGTCAGGCTAAGGAAAAATTAGCACAAAAACTACGAGAATTAGGCATCGATCCCGATACAATTTAACTGAAGTGGCAAAAGTTCTGGAGAAAGTAAACCTAAATGAGAGGTCGTGAGAAAACTTATGAGTGATATTGAACTTCGGCAGTCAGTTTATGACCTTCTTTTATCCCTGAGAGGATTGGATGCGCTCAAAAAATTATTCTGGTCTGAGTTAAATTACGAGCGAGAAAATCAAACCCTGTCCCGACGCAATTGGCCGGATAAAGCAGTAGAAGCATTAGCAGAAGATCCAATCCTATTAGCTTCTGGAGGGGAAGATTTTCAGGTTATTTATGCTCGTCTTAACTCTAAGCAACTGCTGCTCAATTTAGAGCGTCTTGTCATCAATCAACTGCTAAAAAACCATCCCTACTCTCTCTTTGTTTTCTCTGATTTCCACCAAGAACGGTGGCATTTTATCAATGTTAAATATGATGTTAAACAAGAAAAACGGCAAGTCTTGCGGCGAATTACAGTGGGTCCGGGGGAACAGTTACGAACCGCCACAGAACGCCTAAGTTTACTAGATTTAGATAATATTAGTTCCGAGTCTCCTTTAGCGATTCAGGAACGTCATGATGAAGCTTTTGATGTTGAGAAAGTTACTAAGAAATTTTTTGAACAGTATCGCTCGGTCTTTGAAAAAGTTGAGCAATTAATTACCAAAACTATCCCTAATGCTGACCAGAGAAGACTATTTACTCAGAAGCTATTTAATCGCCTGATGTTTATTGTTTTTATCCAGAAAAAAGGTTGGCTGAAGTTTAACGAACAAACAAACTATCTAGAAACCTTATGGCAGGATTATCAGAATGATAACAGCACCTCGGACAAAAACTTTTATCATAATCGCTTGACTCATCTGTTTTTTACGGGACTAAATAATCCCCAACAAACGGATATTATTGGTATCAATAACGGTGGTTTTCTTCGGCAAATAATCGGCACAGTTCCCTATCTTAATGGCGGATTATTTGAACAGGATGAAGATGACCGCAATCCTAATATAATAGTACCCGATCAGGCGATCGATGTTATCTTACAGGGCCTTTTTAGTAATTTTAATTTCACTGTAACTGAGAGTACACCCCTTGATGTGGAGGTAGCAGTGGACCCAGAAATGTTGGGAAAAGTATTTGAGGAATTAGTCACGGGAAGACATGAATCAGGCAGTTATTACACACCTAAACCGATTGTTTCTTTTATGTGTCGGGAGGCGTTGAAGGGATATTTAAGCAGTAAATTAACTTCTGAAAACAAAGAAGCGATTGAGCTTTTTGTTGACGAATATAATGCTATTAACTTAAAGAATCCAGAGGCAGTTTTAGAAACCTTAAAACAGGTCAAAGTCTGTGATCCTGCCTGTGGAAGTGGAGCTTATTTATTGGGAATGTTGCATGAGTTATTAGATTTGCGTCAGTGTTTATTTGCCACTAAAGGTATTGATTATAAAACGGTTTATCAGCGCAAGTTAGAGATTATTGAAACTAATATCTATGGAGTTGACATCGATCCTTTTGCGGTTAATATTGCTCGCTTAAGGTTATGGCTTTCCTTAGCGGTTGAATATGATGGGGACAATCCGCCACCGCTACCGAATTTGAAGTTTAAAATCGAAACAGGAGATAGTCTAACTGCTCCTAATCCCCAAGGTTCTGGGATGGTGCGCGAGGAGTTTATCCATCGGTTTAGGGAAGCTAAAGCCAAGTATTTAAGAGCGCATTTAGGCAGTGATAAACAAAGTCTTGAACAGGAGATTAATGAGGTTAAGAAACAGATTGCTTTATTAACCCATGGCAGTGCTTCTGTGATTGCGAGTGATAAGGAAGCTATCTCAAAAGGGTTTGATTGGGTGGTGGAGTTTGCCGAGGTATTAGCGGAGGGAGGTTTTGATATTCAGGTAGCAAATCCCCCCTATGTGAGACAGGAATTGATTAAGGATTTAAAACCAACTTTAAAGCAGGTTTTCCCGGAAGTTTATACAGGAACATCGGATTTATATTGTTTCTTTTATGCGAGAGCTTTACAATTACTTAAAACTGGGGGAATGTTAGCTTTTATTTCCTCAAATAAATGGTTCCGGGCAAAGTATGGGGAGAAGTTAAGAGAGCATATCGCTGATACTTGTCAGGTGAGAAGTATTACCGATTTTGGGGAGTTGCCAGTTTTTGAAAGTGCAGCTGTTTTAGTGATGATTTTTCTCGCTCAGAAGCAATCAGATATAAAATTAAACACTCAATTTACTCAAGTTAAATCTTTAGAGTCACCTTATCCTGATATTAAAACTGTTATTAATGAACAGGGAACAATTTTACCTAATAATTCTTTAAATGGTAAAAATTGGCTATTAAGTGATTCTACTACGGCAAGTTTAATCAATAAAATGTCAGCAGCCGGTATTCCTTTAGGTGAATACGTCAATGAAAAAATTTATTATGGTATTAAAACTGGTTTTAATAAAGCCTTTGTGATTGATGGTGCAAAACGAGCAGAATTAATTGCTAAAGATACTAAAAGTGCAGAGATTATTAAACCTTTAGCTGTGGGTGATGATGTGAGAAAATGGCGCATAAATTACAAAGACAAATGGTTGATTTTCATTCCTTGGCATTTTCCTTTACATCAAGATACTAGCATTACTGGAAGTTCTCTTAAAGCTGAAAAAGAATTTGAGAGAATATATCCATCTATTTATGGTCATCTTGCAAAATATCAAAAGGAACTTTCATTGAGAAATAAGGCAGAAACTGGAATTAGATATGAATGGTACGCTTTACAAAGATGTGCAGCTACATATTTTGAAGAATTTGAAAAACCTAAGATTGTTTTTCCAGATATTGCAAAAGAGTCACGTTTTTCCTTAGATGAAAAAGGTCTTTATATTAACGATACAACCTTTATGATTCCAGTTTATGATCTTTATCTTCTGGGGGTACTTAATTCATTAACGGTATTAAAATATTATCATCAATTAAGCCCTCAGATTTTGGGGGGACATTTAAGATTTAAACGTCAATATGTTGAAAAAATCCCCATCCCTCCCGCTTCTGAATCTGAAAAAGAACCCATCATCAAATTAGTACAAAAATGCTTAGATGCCAAAGGGGTTAACTGTGAAGAATGGGAGAAAGAGATAGATGAGAGAGTAGCGGCATTGTATGGATTGTAAGGGGTTAGATACCCGAATTATTAAAGAAGTCGGGTATCTGAAATCATCACAGATACTCGACTTCTTAAAGGTATCTGAAATCATCACAGAACTATGTTAAACAAAAAAATACTTAAGCAAAATTAGTAGATTAAGTTGAGGAAAACAATTTCGATTTCTTTATTAAGTAGCTGGTTATAATTAAGTTAAAAATGGATTTTAGGTCTGATCCCCCCTGCCCCCCTTGATAAGCTATCCATTAGTCGGATCTTTCTTAACAAAAAGAGAAGAAACTTAAAAAAAGGGGAAACGATTGATAGGTATAGTTTTGAAAGAAGGAATTAAGGTGGAGGTAAGCAAAAAAATGGAGAAATGGGCA
>NZ_JACJSW010000193.1:0-37654 GCF_014698375.1 Microcystis flos-aquae FACHB-1344
TCCGATTCCATCCCGAACTCGGTTGTGAAACTTCGCCGTGGCCAAGATACTTGTCGGGTTGCCGACCGGGACAATAGCTCGATGCCAGGATTATTCTTTCCTACCCCTCAATCCGACAAGATTGGGGGGTTTGGTTTTTAGGAAAAATCAGAGGATTTTAAATCTAAACCTCGCTCAAATATTGTATCTATGGCTAACATTTCTCCGTCGCTAGTCATAAATTTATGATCTTTGGTTGCTTGGATAGTTTGCCCATTTTCTAGGGTGTATTCAAAGACTTCTTGTAAACCTCGCTCGTGCCATTGAGAGATTGGTTGACTATAAACAAAACCATTTTGGTCAACAGTATAAACAGTGCAGTTAATTTCTTCGCTCACAATTTTAGCAATTGGTAATAATCCGTATTCCTCAGTTAAAATTAACGTCTCACCTCCTAGACAATATTCGGCAAAATTTACCATCTGTTCAAAGAGATTTTCAGCGATTCTTTTTTCCACACCATTTTTAGCAGCACCATCGATAAACATCTCCCTTTGTTTCTGCATTTCGGAGGCTTTTTTCTTACCCATTGCCCGACGCAATAGATCCGCTTCTCCTAGGGAATAACCGGCTAAATCCTGCGCCATTTTCATAATCTGTTCTTGATAGACTAAAACTGCGTAGGTTTCCTTAAGAATTGGTTCCAATAAAGGATGATCATAACGAATGGGTTCTCTACCGTGTTTTCTGCCAATAAAGAGAGGAATTAATCCCGCATCTAAAGGTCCGGGGCGATAGAGTGCTAAGATTGAAGATATGTCCTCAATACCCGATGGTTTTAACTCTTTAACTATCTGTTTCATCCCCGATGATTCTAACTGGAAAATACCTTCTAAATCCCCTTCTTCTAGTAATACGTGGGTTTTGATAATATCGGGAGGTAGTTTTTTATGTTCCCCTTTAGCCCGAATTTGCAGGGCTTTTCTTTCATCTAAAGGCAATTGTTCGAGATCAATATCTATACCCTGATTTTGTTTAATTAAATCGGCGGTTTTTTTCAAAGTGGTTAAATTTCTTAACCCTAAAAAGTCCATTTTTAACAATCCCAATGATTCTAAATCCTCCATGAAATATTGGGTAATTACCGCCCCATCATTATTTTTCTGGAGGGGAACCACTTCATCTAAAGGTTGGGAAGAAATGACGACTCCCGCGGCATGAACTCCGAAGGTTTTGTTAGTACCTTCGATACGAATTGCCATATCTAACCAATGACGCACATGGGGTTCCGTATCGTATCTTTCTTTAAATGCTGGTTCGGGAGTTTCATCGGAAATCATCACTTTTAAAGGTGTGGGTTTACCGCGAGAAACGGGAATCATTTTCGCCATTTTATCCGATTCGGCGTAGGGAATATCTAACACCCGCGCCACATCTTTTAAGACAGCTTTTGATGTCATGCGGTTAAAAGTAATGATTTGGGCAACATTAGCCTCCCCGTATTTTTCCGTGACGTATTGTATCATTTCATCCCGTCTCTCGATACAGAAATCCGTATCAATATCAGGCATAGATTTCCGTTCAGGATTGAGAAAACGCTCAAATAATAAACCGTGATGAACGGGATCAATATTGGTTATTTTTAAAGAATATGCTACCAAAGAACCCGCCGCAGAACCGCGTCCTGGACCGACGGGAATATCATGATCTCTAGCATATTTTATATAGTCCCAAACGACGAGAAAATAGGTAGAAAATCCCATTTTCTGTAGCATTTTTAATTCGTATTCAAGCCTTTCTTTGTAAACAGGCTCAATCTCGTGACGAGAAGGACATTTTAATCTTTCTAGTAATCCTAACCAAGCAATTTCTTCTACATAACTATCAGCAGTATGTCCCGCAGGAACTGGATAATTAGGGAGTCTCGGTTCATTAAATATGTTATAAGGTTCGACTTTTTCTGCTACTTCTAAGGTGTTATTAATCGCTTCTTCAATCACATCTTCGGGCAGATGATCACGGAAAAGTAAACGCATTTCATCAGCAGATTTTAAGTATTCTGTACCGCTATAACGGAGGCGTTTGTCTTCAGTAATTAACTTGGCAGTTTGAATACAAAGTAAGGCATCGTGTGCCTCTACATCGTAACAGGAAATAAAGTGAGAATCGTTAGTAGCAACTACTTTGATTCCTAATTCTTTAGCAATTTTAACTATTTCTACATTGACGATCCGATCTTCTTTAGAACCGTGGTCTTGAATTTCTAAATAAAAATCATCACCAAAAAGTTTTTTATACCATTTAGCCGTTTCCTTAGCCAGTTTCCTGTTATTAGCTAAAATCGCTTGGGGAATCTCTCCACCCAAGCAAGCACTGGTAACTATCAATCCTTCGTGGTATTGTTGGAGTAACTCTTTATTGATACAAGGACGAGCAAAAATACCTTTACCTTGAATACCTTTCAGATTAGAAATAGTAGTTAATTTAACTAGATTTTTATAGCCTTGGGTATTTTTGGCTAAAACAACTTGATGATATTTTCGGTGGCGAAGATTGACTTCAATATCGCCATTGACTATATACATTTCGTTGCCAATAATTGGTTTTATTCCCTGATTACGGCAGGTTTTAATTAATTCGATCGCACCATACATGACTCCATGATCGGTTAAAGCGATCGCTGGTTGTCCTAATTCGATCGCTCGATCAATTAGTGCCGGTAATTGGGAAGCACCATCAAGTAAGCTATAATCACTGTGAATATGTAAACCGACAAAAGACATAGTTTTTCAGGAAAAAGTGACCAGGAAAAGGGGAAAAAAACCAGAATTTACTTACTTTTAATTTTCAGCCATCACAGTCTATTTTTAGGGTTGATTGAGAATCCTATAGGGAAAAAAACCTTGTTCTAAATTAAACCATTGTTCTCGCAGTTTCCGGTTATCATTGCTGCCGACAACAGTATCAACAAATTTTTTCCATTCGGGATCGTTTTTGGGTAAAATACAGCCATAAAGTTCGGTGGTAATCGGTTGACGGGGTAGTAGCACAAATTGTCGCAGATCATGTCCTTGTTTAACGATTTCCCCCAGCAGAAGAATTCCATCACTAACCACTGCGTTTACTTCTCCCCTTTGTAATTTTGCCACTGCCTCACTTCGATCGCTGACAGCTTGCCAATTAGCCAGAGGATAGATATAACGAATAATACTATCGGTGGTGGTGTGGGGAATATAGGCGATCGCAACTGCCGCTAAAGTGTTATTAATATCTATTTTATCAACATTTTCCCTTTTAGTTAGAAATTGCGCTCCTGTCATAAAATAGGGAATAGAAAAATTAACCTTTTCTAGTCTTTCTTCCGTGATTGTTGCCGCATTACAGGATAAATCTACTTGTCCCTGTTCCACTTGCTGAAAACGATTATTAGTCGTCGCTTCTGTAAAGTTTATTGTAACCGGTTTACCTACTTCTTGTTCTAATCGACGTTGGACTAAGCGCATTAATTCCACTCCATAACCTGTCCATTGTCCCGTTTTCTCATCGATATAACTAAAGGGAGTAGCGTCTTTTCTGGCTGCCGCTTTTAATTCTCCCGTGCGAGCAATTCTTTGTAAAACTGTTTCTGCTAAGACTGATAAATGTAGGTTATTTATCAGTAAAAGACCTAGAAAAATAAAGCAAAAGTTTTTAGACATATCAAGAAAGCAAGAAGAGGACAGGAGATAGGGAGAAAAAAGCTAACGGCCGACGCATGATTAGCAAATGCTGCTATATTTTAACTACGATCCTCAAATAATCCACTCAAACGTTCTACTTCTGTTTGTGCTGTGTACATAGGAGTTCCAGCCAGAATTCCGGTAACATTGCGGAAAGGTTGACCGATGTGCATACCTTGATGATCGATCGAAAACTCACGAATATCCTTATCGTGCATAGAACCGCGCATTTTTAAAACAGTGATACCGCGGCGCATTTCTCCATACATTTCCACATAACGCAGCAGAATAATTGAATCGGTAATTGTAGAAATATGAGCTTCTGTAATCGAGGAACCACCTAATAAAGTGGGAGTGGTGGAAGTAAATAATCCTCCCACCTCTTTTTGCTTAATAAAAGAAGTCAAACCGATAATAAATTCCCGAAATCCTTTCAGATTAGAAACCCTTTCTAAAGCAGATAAACTATCTACTGCCACTCGATTAGGTTGAAACTCCTCGATAATTTCCTTCATCATAATTAAATGATTTTCTAAACCCGTAGTTTCGGGATAACGGCAGACTACCTTTAATTTACCTTCCTTTTCCATGCGGTCATAATCCACACCCCAACCGGTAGCATTTCTAAATAACTGTTCTCGACTTTCCTCGAAGGCAAAAATTAAACATCTTTCCCCATTGGTTACTCCCCCGGCCATAAATTCTGTCACCATCAGGGTTTTTCCTGTTCCTGTGGCTCCCGAAACCAAAATAACCGAATCGCGGAAGAAACCACCCCCACACATTCTATCGAGTTCCAGACTGCCGGAAGTAATACGAATATTAGAGGATTTTTGTTCTAATTCAATGGCTGATAAAGGAATAATCACGGCCCCTTTATTGGGAATAATTGTAAAAGGAAATTCTCCTTTTTGGTGATCGGTTCCCCGATATTTTAAAATTTCGATCGTCCTTCTTCTTTTCTCATCGGTTAAAACGTTGCGTAAAATCACCACATTATCGGCCACAAACTCCTCCACCCCATAACGACTGATTTCGCCGTATTCTTGGGTTCTTTCTGCGGTCATAATCGCTGTTACTTCCAATTCTCGCAAAGCGGTTGCCAGACGAAAAAGATCACTTCTCACTTGAGCGCTATCACTTAAATGGCTGAAAATTGCGCCTAAAGAATCCATAGACACCCGTTTGGCTTTATTTTTGCGGATAGCAAACTCAATGCGAGCGATTAATGCGCCTAGGTCGTATTCTCCCGTCACCATCGGCTTTTCTTCCGGTTGGGGGGAAGCATCGACAAAGGCCCATTGACGATTCTCCTCCCACTGCCGGATATTCCAACCAAAACCACCCATATTTTTTCTTAGTGCTTGGGGTGGCTCCTCGAAGGTGACAAAAACGCCATTTTCTCCATTTTTGATGCCTTCTGCCAGAAATTGACAGGCAAAAACCGTTTTAGCACTTCCTGCCGTCCCCGCTATCAAAGTTGCTCGTCCTTTCGGTAATCCCCCTTCCGAAAGAAAATCAAAGCCGGGGATTCCTGTTTCTAACTTCTCAATCAACTCTAGGGGATTATTTTGCGTCATTTAAGTTCTCTATGAAAACGAGCCAATGTTTATTGTACCTATTTCAGTGACCGGCGATACCAGAAATTTATCCCTAGTTTGAGAGTTTGAGCATTGGTAATAAAATTTCCAAGACATAGTTTAAATGCAGGACAGCTTAACCCAAGAATAAATGGGGCGTTGTCAGATGTAAAGATGCTCCGAATCAGCTTGGAACTGAAATTACTTTGATAGCAAGGATTGCATTGTATCTTTCATATTCTGATCTGACAACGCCTCTTTTCTAGCTTGACTTTCAACTAGCAACCATCTTTGTTCTATTCCCCCATAGTTAGAGCTTGTTTCCCGCCAGGAATAACCCGGTATTTCTGCATCGGTTAACTCTTTTTCTGAGATGCTATCGACTAACTCTTGAGCGGCTTTAATGCTGAAGGGGACTCGAGATAACCAACGCATTTCTCTCATTAGTCTTTTTAAACCCCAGGGCGCTATCGCCGACTATTAAACTGTCAAAGTCAACTTGTTTTTGAAATTCTCGGGCGATTTGACCAAAAACCGCTTTGTCCGCTTCATTTCCGTCACCTACTTTCAGGAATAAAGGTACATCTCCATCCCCACTTACGATTAAGTCAATCATAAATTGTTTCAAGTCAGGTCGTCGGTCGCGGGAGTATCCGTAGGTAATTTTTATTGGCTGTTGTCTGGTTTCAATTTCTTCTCCCACTGCTCCTGATTTCAGGATTTCTACTGTTGGGTATTCCTTGTTATATTCTCCTTCTACTGATAGAGAAGTCGCCTCTAAATGGCAATTCTCGGTCGCTACACCAAATTTTTTCACGGCTGCTAAACTAATCAGTAGGAAAATGACCGAAACATTCAGTTGATAAAGTTTGTCCATTACTCGACCAATTTTATCATCATTTAATTGTTTGGGTTCGATGCCTTCTCCCAGCAGATGTTCGGTTGCTTTATCTTCAAAAAATTGAGGAAATAAATACAAGGACCCGGAGACAAATCCCAATCCATTCAGGATAATTGCTTTCACGACTTGCCCCGCTGTGACAATTTCTCCTCGCTCAATTGAGACTTGTTCGTTGATAATTTCAACGATTCCTATTTCATCGATAATTCCGGCTACTAATCCCAGATGGTCTAGATTTTTGACTTCAATTTCTGTTGATTGATTCATGGTCGAACAGTCCACTGCCTAAGTTTTCCAACAATTCCTATTTTTTCATAATTAGGGGTCTCAAGACCGCCCTAGCGGCCACCGAGAAAACCTTCACCAGCTAAGTATTTTTACTCAAGTCTCTGGAGGGGGACAGCTTATGTGACAGTTGAGGGTGCGGAATGTGGGATGGATTGTTTCTCCCTGCTCCCCGCTCCCCGCTCCCCACTATCCTATACTTTTTCAACAGGATTTGGTATCAGACCCCTGCCTAATATTATCTCAGGACTAAAAGGTTTTCTGGTGGAGAAATCGACCTAATTGACACTCCCATCGCTAAATATTCCTTGTCTTGCTACTGAGGTGGTGTTTTAGCGATTTCTGCTTGCTGTTTTGGCTTTTCTTTCTCCTGTACAACCTGGCTGAAATACCCTTCCACATCGCGCTGGATAATGTTTTCTACTCGTTGAGCAAAATCGGGATAGACTTCGGCGTGATTTTGGGCATGGCGATAAGAACCACTCAACTGGAGAAATTGCCAGCCCTCAATTTTCATCGCCTCTGCCGTGTTGCGATAGTGGCGATAGCGTTCGCCATAATGAAAGAACTCTTCAACGGCAGCACTGATAGCAACCACCTGACTTAAGCCAAAGGCGAGCCAACCGACTACTACTTGAACGTCATTGGCGTTGATATTAAGACTGACCAAGGCCGGAACAATCACCCCCCCGATAATTGTGAGCAGTCGGAGAAAATAGTATTGGTTGCGGGTTGTCTGGGCCCTGCCTTCTAGCCACAGTAATTGCTCGAGCCAGCGGGCTTTCATAAACTGCTTCTGTAAATCTGGCAAGTCAATCTGCTCGATCAAAGCACAGATTTCTTGCTGGAACTGCTCACGATAAAGTTTGGACTTTTTTGGCATAATATTTGTACTTTTAATCAGTTAGTAGAAAAAAATTTCGGCTCTGGTTTCTCAAGTTTCCCGATTTCCGATTCCCGCTCCTTGAGCTTTCCAATAATCAAACTTAGTTGTGTCTAGATGCTCGACAATCCCCCCCAATTGACGCACTTGCTTGACCATATCACCAGTCCCGCCACGTCCATCACCGCCTTTGCCATCCCAGAGGACAATCAACCGCACCCGATCGATTCCGTAGATCAAACCGGAATAGAGCGCCCAACGATTGTTGCGCTCAAAGGGATTGCTTCCTTGCGGGACTGCTCCGATTCTTTCTGGTTGTAGGTTGAGTACGACCTGGGGATGATTCTTAATTCTATAGAAACGCTCTACCCAATCATCGCCGGCAAAGCTGACTGACTCTTCAATAAATTGAGCCGACTCGAAGGGCAGATAGACCTCGACTTTCATCTGGCGCTCTAAACAGGCTTCTAGAAACAGGATATCGCCCCCACAAGCGAGTCCCGGCACGATCGCCAGATCTCCGGCATCAGCTTTTAGATTATCGAGTACCTCCTTAATTTTTTGTTGCGCCTCGGTTTCCATATCCGAGGGAAACCGAGGCCTCGGGCGGTCTGGCTTGTCAATCATGTGGCCGGAGAAGAGGAAAACTTGCGGAGGTTCCTTCACCGTTGGGGAGGAGATCGCGGCTTCTTGATGTTCTATTCTCTCCAATTCTGCTTCGAGGACATCGAGGCCCGACTTGACATATTCAAGGCGGAAATTCAGGGATTCTAAGAGTTTCAATTGTTCTAGGGTTGAAAGTAAAGCAAATTTATTGTTCCAGAGCCGGTTGAGCGCCCTTTTATAGGCTCTGGCCACCTGTTGCGGGTTGCGGGCGGTACAGATGGCCAGATCGCCGAGGGAGAGGAAGACCCAAACATCGTTGTTATCCTTGAGAGCAGCACTGTCCAAGCTAAATTTAACGGCTCCAGACAGCACCGGCAACTCCTCTTTGATCGCTTTCTCTTCTGGATCGCTATCCTTGCCAGCCGGTGGCGCTAAATGCTTCAGCAGAGATGATAAGATCAGGGCGTTGATGCCGGAATAGTAATGATTCTGATCGAGGCGGTAGGCTTGCAGGTAAGTCTCAATCGCTTTTTGTAGTAAGTGGGCCGATTCTTCGGCTGTTTGGAGGCACTCCGCTTCATTGGAGATGCCGACCCATCGCTCCTTCCACATTTCCTTGTAAATGCGAGCTAAGTAGGAAATGGCATCTATATTGGCCGGTTCATCCCGCAGCAGCGACTCTAACTGTACGACTGCCTCATCATATCGCTTCAGTCGGCTCAGGTGAAAGGCTTCCTCGCGCCGGAATTCGGCATTTTTCGGCTGCATTGTCAGTCCGTTGCGATATTGCTGCAGCGCAAGTTGATAATTTCCTAGATTTCTTAAGGCTTTCCCCGCTTCGGCGATCGCCTCGCATTTGATTAGGGGGTTGCTCACTTCTTCGATCAACAGCAAAACGTCACCAATGCGATCTTGGCGTTGGGCGATCACTACCCGTTTCCGCCAATTGTTGTACTCATCCCAGTAGCCAATGGCTAGGGGGGTTTGCAAGGACCGGCGATCGGGTTCTTCCAAGCCGTCGAGTAAATTGAAAATGGGGCTGTGAATGCGATGATGGTCTGATTCCCAGGTAGCGCGAGCCATTTTAGCGATCGCCTGTTTGTCTTTTTCCAGGTATTGGCGATCGGGCTGGCCATTCTCGTCACAATGGTAGGGGAGAGTGCGGACGTTAAAAATATCGAAGGGCAGATAACCTCGGCCCGACTGGATATGAATTAGTCCCCGCTTGCGTAGGGCGTGGCGTACTCCTAACTCATAAAAAACGTTGGCATTATCAATGCTGAGGTCAGCAATTACCAGATCCGCCAGCAATAGTTCCTGAAACATATCGGTGAGGATATCGCCGCTGACGCTTTCTTCATCGGCTCGAAACGGCTCAAATCCAGCTTCGATTAAGGCTGGTTTAATTAAATCTTGATAGATGCTATTAAAATCTATCCAGCGGTCGTCTGGCCCTTTTTTCTTACCAAAGGGCATGACGACGAAGGCATGGGGCAATCCCTGGGGGCTGGCAGCGGTATCATGCTCTTGTTTCGGTTGGGGAACTAGCTCTAGGTTGGACTCAGAAACTTGTTCGGCGTTGGCGGTAGAATTTTTCTGGTTAATAATCTCTTGACTGGGCATCTTAATCTCCCTGACTCCAGCAAAATTTATCATAACTTATTTTAGTGAGATTGAATCCCCAGCCATTTTTTGTTAAAAAAGGGTTCTTCTCAACCTAGTATGTAAAAAGGTAAGAGCCTAAAAAACTAACATAGTTACCAACAGTAACAGTGCCAGATTAGTCGGCCAATAAAGTAGCTTTGGGATTAAGTTATTTTTATAATGAATCCAATCAAGTTTGATGTTAGAAGCAAAAAGGATGGCATTAATTGCCACTAAAATTATCATTATATTTAGTATGAAATAGAAATAATCTAAATAAATAATACCTGCCGTGATAATTTTTTGTCTGAGATTAATCTGATCGATAATGACAATGAAAAGAAAAGCCCCACAAGCGGAAACGATCTCTAAAGCGGTAAAATCTTGATTTTCACCGCTCTCTTTATGTTTGATGATCAGTATTTGAATACAAAAAAGCAGTAATAGGACAACAATAATTATCATCATATTACTAATCAGTACATTGATAAAATTTCGTTGGAGAATAACCGTAAAATAGAGTTCGGGAAAATTGTCTTGACCGATATAGCTATTAATGCCAAAATTGGTATTATAGTTATTTAGTTTGTACTGGAAAAAACTACTCTCTAGATTCCAACCTGGCAGAACAAAATCCTCTGCTAAACCGGGTAGGGAAGTAGGAATCATCAAATCGTAGGCATCAAAATCTGGGGTGAGGATGATATTTTTGTAGAAGTCTTTAGGCCAGAGGCGAATCCAGACATCTTTAACATCAAAGGGATATTTAGAATAATCAAAGTTTTCTCGGAGTTTAGCTTCAAAATACCAGACGATCACTTCAAAATTTTGGTCTTGATGACGATGAATCTCGGTTACATTGGGATCAACTGCTTCGGGAAGAATAAAACCCCGACTGACGTTTTGAGGGATATTCTTATCATACTTTTGCCAAATATAGCCCGTGATAAACACATCATTAGCATCTTCAAATTCTAGAGACTGCACAAAAACTCCTGTGGGAATATAGAGGGGGGAGTCTTTAGGGTTTTCGGATTTACGAGATTGCAAGAATTTATTTAAACCCGCTTTTTTCAGAAGCACTATATTGTTTTTCTGTTCGATTTTACGTTCAGAGATTTGCAGATACCAGATAAATCCGATTCCCGCCAGCAAGACAACAGAAGTGGAAGAAGAGACAGCCCAAAGACTGCGAACACTGCCTTTATAAGCGCGAAAGATTAGGATAAATAGAAAAAAGAAAAAGCTAATTATCTGTAGGTTAATCAGCAGCAGTTTGTGATGTAAGCTCTTGGTGTTTAATAAAATTTCATCTTGAATGAAGACAGCACTTAATGTCCAACCTGTAGTAGGAATAGGTTCAAAAAATATCCAGCTAGATTGTCCCGTTAAGGGATTTTCAAAATCCATTTCAATCTTAGCTCCTTTAAGAGCTTTTTGGGCTGGAACTCGCAATTTTTCGGGTTTATACCCTTGAGAAATTATTTGAAAGATGGTTTTTTGCTCTTTAACCCAATCTTCGATGGGACTATAGATAAAAGTTCCTTTTTTAGATAGGATAAATCCGTAGCCAGTCTTACCTAGTTTGAGCGAGTTCATTAAGTTTTTTAACCCATCTGGGGAATAGTTGGCAAAGACTACCCCAGAGGGAATATTTTTTTTGGTTTTCGGATTGAGGCGATAAAAAGGAGTGCTAAATTCTGCGAGTAAAGTGTTAGTTGCCGCTCCAAAATGAGGTTCTAACCAAACTGAACCGGAGGCTAAGGACTGGATATACCAATCACCCTTTCCGGGTTGAGTATAATCGTAAAAAGATTCCAGTTGCAGTGATTGCAGTTTACCCTGTTTTCTGATGTAGTAGGGAGCATACAGACGCATCTGGGGTTTGTAAGTATAGGGAGCATAAGCTACACCTAATCCGAACCAATTGGGATTTTGCTCTAGCGTGCCTTTTAATCGCTCAAGCAACTGTTGATCTTTAAGTTTACCCTGACTGATATCGTGGGCGATAGAATTGGCACTATTCTGGAGTTTACGAAGCTGGTTATCGATTTCTTTAGCGGCGCGGACAGCTTCTTGTCGGGCATTATTTTTCGCTGTTTCTCTGGTTTGATTTTTCTCCCGCCAGTAAGCATAAATGGTGAAGGTCGCCAACAAGAAACTGATGACGCAGAGAGTCAGGGACAGTCTAAAGATTCGTTGTTGCCAAGGATTAGTTTGAGGTTGCATTTTGACTTAACCTTATTTTATTTTAATAATCTTTGCCGAGAATCTGATCACAAAGGCGGCGATCTCTCTCTGTCACCTCAGAGTTATGCTGTAAATAATCCTTTAACCACTTGCAAGCGTATCTTTGGATATCTTGGGGCGTTAAATTGGAAGCCAAATCCCAAATAATTACTGTTTTGTTGCTGCTCCCAGAGACAAGAGTTTTACCGTCTCGACTAAAATGGATGGCGTTAACATCAGCCCCAAACCCCGGCAGCATATTCACCAAAGTACCGTCAAGTTGCCAAATTCTAATGGTATCATCAGCACTAGCCGAAGCAATTTGTTGTCCGTCGGGGCTAAATTTAACGTCCAACACCGAATTAGAATGTCCTTCGATGGTTTTAACAGAGGAAGGAAGCCATTGTCCCTTTTCATCAGTCTTCCAGAGTTTAATAGTATTGTCGCCACTTCCAGAAACGAGCATTCGACCGTCTGGGCTGAAATCAATCGCTAAAATGGGACTTAGATGTTCTTTGAGAGTGAGAATACTTATCAAAGTGCCGTTGCCATCTAGCCGCCAGATTTTGATCCTATTATCGGCACTTCCGGAAGCAATAAACTTACCATCTGGGCTAATCGCCACTGCTTGAACAGCATCAATGTGTCCTCTCAGGGTATTGAGCAACTTACCATCTAGCCCCCAGATTTTGAGCGTTTTGTCCCAATTTCCTGAGACAATAAACTTGCTGTTGGGGCTAATTGCGAGGTCGTTAACACCACCAGTGCCTCCTTTCAGGGTATTGAGTAATTCACCATCTAGCCGCCAGATTTTTACCTTTCCGTCTGGACTTCCTGAAACAATAAATTGACCATTAGGACTAATCTTGACAGTGCTAACTGAATCTTTATGTCCTTCCAGTGTATTCAATAATGTCCCGTCTGGCTTCCAGAGTTTGAGTGTTTTATCCCCACTTCCTGAGACAATTAGATCAGCACTCAAATCGACAGCCGACACCACATCGCTATGGCCAAAAAGGGTGGTCACTAATTTACTGTAAGGTCTCCAGAGTCTAACCTCGTTGTCGTCACTCCCCGAGGCAATTTGCAGATTTTTACCGTCGTTATGGACATCAACCGTATTAACTGCATCGCTATGTCCCCAGAGAGTCATTAATAAAGTGCCGTCAAGTTTCCAGAGTCTGACTGTTCTGTCATAGCTTCCCGAAACGATTTGCTGACCATCTGGGGTAAAAGTCAGCCCGCTAACAGAAGCCTCATGCCCTTCCAGCGTACTCAGCAACTTCCCGTCTCGTTTCCAGATTTTGATTGTTTTATCCATACTACCTGAAGCAATCAACTGACTATCTGGGCTGAAAACCACTAGGTTTACCGGTCCCTCATGTTCTTCCAGCGTCTTCAACAAGGTCCCGTCTCGCCTCCAGATTCGGATTATTTTGTCCCTATGACCTGAGGCAATCAACTGACCATCGGGGCTGAAAGCGACTGTATAAACATAACTCCAATTCTGATTACCTTTCAGTGTCTTCAATAAGGTCCCGTCTCGTTTCCAGAGTTTAACAGTGGTATCGTTACCAGCAGAGGCAATCAACTGACCATCCGGGCTGAAAGCGACTGTGTTAACTGTATCCCGATGTCCCTTCAGTGTCTTTAATAGGGTCCCGTCTGTTTTCCAAAGTTTGATTGTCTTGTCTGTACTAGCGGAGGCGATCAACTGACCATCGGGGCTGAAAGCCACTGCATTTACTGAACCTTTGTGTCCACCACGCTTTTCATCAAGAGTGGCTAATAAACTCCCGTCTCTTTTCCAGAGTTTGAGCGTATTGTCTGCACTAGCGGAGGCAATCATCTCACCATCGGGGCTAAATTTGACCCCGAAAACACTACCATCATGTCCTGAGAAGATATTGGTTTGTTTGATGCCATAGAGGGCTATCTTGAGGATCTCTTTCAGATTATTTTTCAGCTTGGGCGGTAGATTAACGAAAGGTCTTTGCTCTAGATCTGTTCCTAGCCGCTGGGCCTTCATAGCTGCTGTCAACGCTTCCAATTGTTCGTTTAAGGCAAAGGAAGCTTGACTGGTTCGATTGACGGCGACAATCTCGCTAATGGCTGCTCGGCGATACTCTGAGGCGGCAAAAAACCCCAAGCAAGTCGCCACCGCCCCGAATAAACTGACGACGACTAACCACTGCTTTTGCCGTCTGGCATTTTTTTGCTCTTGTTCTAGGCGTTTTTCTGCCTCTTGGGTTCGTTCTTGCTGAAGCTTGAGTAACTGTTGTTGTCGTTCTTTTTCTGCTGTTTCCGCCGCTTCAATGGCTGTCTGACTAGCTTGAATAAATTCCTTATGTAACTCGGTTGCTGGTGGTTGTTTATTTTGTTGCTCAATTTTCTTTAACCAAGTTTGAGCAAGGACAAATTCACTGCCCCGGAGTAGTAAGTCAGCATTTTTTTGGCTATTTTCCCATTCTTTGGCTCTCTGTAACCATTTGCTATGGTTATGAACGTGATCTCTGTCTGTATGTATGGTTCTAACTAACTGAGTAAAATTGGTCAGAAAGTCCCCGCCATGCTGACTAAAATCAAGCCACTGAATACTAGCTAAAGCAGGGGGCAAATCTTTGGCTGCAACTTTTTGGTGTAAAATCGTGATAATTCTCTTATTTAATTTTTGGGCATATTCCACCTCATCAGAACAATAAGGTGAATTGATTGATTTGGGAGAAATGATAAATACAAAGTTGTCGGAAATTTCAATGCCTTGATAAATTTCTCGCCGAAAGTCTTCTCCCGAAGCGATACTTTCTTGATCGAACCAAGTGAGCTTACCGAGTGAAGTCAGAGCCTCATTTAATCTTCTTGCTAAATCTGAATCGGCACGAGAATAAGAGATAAAAACTTCTAAAGAAGATGGTTTATGTTGATTGAGACTAGCGATAATAAATTCTTCCTGTAGCGGTAAGGGAGGGGATTCTTTTCGCTGTTTAGCTACCTTCAGCCAAGCTTCAAAATGTTGGAGATTATAGCCTCGCAATAGGACACTAGGGTTGTGGGTTTGCTGCTGCCATTTCAAGGCTTTGACTAACAGCACTTTATGACTTTCATGATAAGCAACATCACTGTTTAATTCCTTCAATAATTTATCGATACTACTGCGATATTTTTCCCGATCTTCATATTCAGTTAAGTCAATAAATTGTAATTTCTGTAACTGGGAGGGGATTAACTCAATATCGGTCTTTTCAATCAGCAAAGGAATAATTCGTTTGTTGGTAGCAAAAGCGTGAGCAAGTTCTAGATAACAGTATGATGATTGCAGGGCTTCTGGAGATATTAAATAAACAAAGTTATCCGCCCCTTCAATACCTTTATTAATTTGCTCCTGAAAGGCAGTTCCCGTTTTAATATCCGTATGATTAGTCCAGACGGTAAAGCCTTCGCGCATCAGAGTCTTGCGAATTTTCTCCTTGATGGCATTATCTTTTTCTGACGATGACAGGAAAACCTGTGTCATCAAATTATTAGCATTTTTACTACTTTCGCTAATAAATTCGCAGTGTAAGTCCGTGGGCAAGCAAGGCGGCTGTTCCTCAGTAAATCTATGTTTTAACCACTTTTCTGATGCCTGTCTCTCTTCGCCAATTAACAGATAATTAGTTTGCTTCTGATTCCTTAACCAATTTAAGGCTTTAACTAAAAAAATACTGTGCTTCTGGACATAGTGTTGCTGCTGATCAATCGCACCGATCAAACCAGCAAAAGAGCTTTCAAAATCATCAATTTCTTCTCGGAAATAGATCCAGTTGATTTTGCCGATCGCTGGGTGCATATTCGGAAAACTAGAATGCCTTCCCTCGGCTTGATATGTTTGCCAGTCAGCTTCAGTTTTATCTGGGTTTCTTTGCCGCCAAGTTTCTTGGCTAATTTGTTCAACATGAAGCAGAGGAATAATGCGCTTGTTGTACTTAATCGCTAGATTAATTTCTTTTAGGCAATATTGCGAATTAACCGAATGAGGGGCGATGATAAAAATAAAGTTATGTGTCCTCTCGATGCCATCATTAATCTGTTCTTGATAGTCCACAGCCAAGGGAATATCTTCTTGGTCGAACCAGACGTTTAAGCCTTGTGCTGCCAACCTTTGATTAAGCTTAATAGCAAAAGCTTTACTATCAGCCCGTCCATAGGAGATAAAGACATCAAAGAAATTTTTCATTTTACTCCCCCCGTGAACTTTAGAGAAAAAGAAAAGTTATTTGCCTACGCAGAGTAACTGGAGTTTGGCGTTGTCAGATCAGAATAGGAAAGATGCCATGCAATCCTTGCTATCAAAGTCATTTCAGTTCCCAGCTGATAAATATTTTTACTGGCGTTAATATCTCGGTCATGGTGAGTTCCACAGTTCGGACAGTCCCATTCTCGAACATTTAACGGCATTTTCAAGGGCAATATACCCGCAATTACTACACCTTTTAGAACTGGGAAACCATCTATCTATTTCGATGTAATTTCTTCCATACCAACGGCATTTATAGGCTAATTGTCGGGTAATTTCTCCCCAACTAACGTCAGATATTGCCTGAGATAAACGGCGGGGTTTCAGACCCAAAATTTCCGATGATAATTGTCACCCTCGTGCCTGCGGCTAGGTTTAAGGGTTCTTCTAGTTGAAGGGCTGTTCCATCAAATACGGCTTCGAGTGCTTGAGGCATTATTTTCTAACTGCTGAGGACGGACTATCTATTTATGTTCATTATAGCCCGCCCCTTGCGCGACCAGATCGGCGTACTGCTAGGCAGTGCCTTCGGCATCCCACTTAGACTCACAGTTTCAATCAATGGCTTTAAACCCAATTTTTCGGTAATGCTTATGGAGTATCATTTGATGGTTCGGTTGTTGTCGGGGTAAGTCGATCGGCTAGTGGAGACGAACCGTTTCGCTGGACACAAGCCACAGGGATAGTGGGGCTAGGGTATCTCCCTGGTGGTGGTTTCTGGGGAGAAGCTAATGCGGTATCAGGGGATGGTTCAGTCATCGTTGGTTTCAGCGATTCGGCAAATGGGCTGGAGGCCTTTCGTTGGACACAAGCTACAGGGATGGTTGGACTAGGCGACCTTCCAGGTGGTGGTTTCGGTAGCTTCGCCTTTGGAGCATCACAAGATGGTTCGGTTGTCGTCGGCCTAAGGGAGGGTGCCAGTGGTCAGAGGGCGTTCATCTGGGATGCGACTAATGGTATGAGAGACTTGCAAGAAGTCTTAGTCAATGACTTCGGATTAGACCTAACAGGATGGCATTTATCTAATGCAAGGGCAATTTCCGCTGATGGACTAACAATCGCAGGTAGTGGAGGAAATCCCAATGGACAATTCGAGGTATGGATCGCTAATTTATCGCCTACAGGAACAACGCCTACCAATCCGCTTCTCCCCACCCCAGATCCAAGCAACCCCAACGGCTTTACCTTTCCTAATGTTTTCGTCGGTATTATAGCGGTTCTCACACCTGAGAGGCACACTTAAACCTTTGCTGACCAGACTTTTCAACATCGATAATGTACCTCTTGCGAACAGGAAACGCTACAATGGATTGGGTACAATTAGCCCCATCTTTTTCGATCCGATTGTAGCAGTAGGGTATGATTACTCGGTGACAGGCGGCCCCTTATTCGCCTCAGTTTTAATCCCCAATGCTCCCCCAGGGCGACAGTAACTTTATCCTAGAATTACCCGGAATTGGCAATTATCCCCTAGTTGCGGGAACGACCTTCGATTTACTGAGTGTCAATGCGGGTTTGGGATTTAGTAACTTCCGCGTTAGTGGCATTGATCCTGCGGAAATGCTCGATCCAACTAATCCTACTGCTTTTGTGACCGGAATAACATTTACCGCTCCCGGAACAGTAAGTAGTCGTGCAAAATTAATTTCCTAGTCGAGACTCCGAGACAGGAGACTCCGAGACAGGAGACTCCGAGACAGGAGACTCCGAGACGGGAGACTCCGAGACAGCTATTAGGGATCGGATTTGAGTTTTCAGTTCACTGTTTCCTCACACCAGAAGTCTGACGGAGTAGTGGCTTAGATGTGTAATTAATTTTGCTTAGGTACTTAACAGTCACCCAAAATCCCATCGTTCAAAATACTGGTGGCGTTATTGTTCCTGAACCGTCCAATTTATTGGGTTTAGGATTACTCGGATTCGGTGCTTTCTTGACGGGAAAATTAAATAAGAAGAAGCTAGGACAAAAAGACTCATAATAGCAATTATAGCGGTTCTCACGCCTGAGTGGCACAGTTAAACTTTTGCTGATTAAGCTTTTCAACATCGATAATGTACCTCTTGCGAGCAGGAAACGCTATATCATTAATCGTGTTGCTTATACAACATGATGGCGATTTCCAGCTTCAGTTATCAACCTGACTTTGATGGTAAAGTCCATAAATTCCCCATTTTTGGCATTTCAATCAGTTAGCGTCTAAATCATTAGATAAAAGGGCATCCTCTAATTTTAGGGGGTGCTTTTTGTCGGTGTATAATGGCGATATATTCTGAAGGATTGAGGAATAACCGATGACTTATGCCAGACAAAGTTTATCATCTATCTATGAAGAAGATTATCAGCAATGGCTAAATGAGATGGTTTTATTGTAAAAAAAACGTCAAGTTAATAGTTGAGATTATGAGCATTTGATCGAGGAGTTAGAAGCTTTGGGAAGGGAACAAAAAAATGCGGTTGAGAGTTTAGTAATTCAAATCATACAACATCTTTTATTCTATCAGTATTGGTCAGGCGAAAGAGAAGATAACCAGCGACATTGGCGAGGTGAATTAATTGGTTTGCGGACTCAATTGGAATTATAGCGTTTTTCAGTCTGCTGAGGTACAAAAGTTATGGGTTTTAGGCACTCATGCAAGAGGCAAAAGGCAAAGGGGAAGAAAAACAGGTGTACCTCACTAGCTTAGGAAACGCTATAAGATTAACGACCAATCTCAGAAACCATTTATCTAATCGTCTCGATTATCTTTATGGTAAAGCCAGAAAAATGGCAGAGGTGAAAACGGATTTAAAATTACCCTCGGCAAGTCCTTATACTTTGGCCGATATTGTAGATGAAGATTGGCTTCCTGAAATTAGGTAAAAAATTCTTCAGAAAATTTTAGCTAGGATGGAACCTAGTTTTTTAAGATAATTCTTAATTTAAAATCTTTACTTTTTAGATGCTTATATCCTTGAGCCTATTCTAATTCATCCGTAGGGATTTAAGAGAATATAATTGGGGTTTGCTGAAAAAGTTTGTTGGTAGGGTCAGGAGTCGATAGCCAGTCGGGGAGATTAGAACCTCCCTATCTTCTGAATTCCAAAAGATTGTTAATTTGGTTCTTCGTTACTTGGTATGGTTAGATCGGGGGACATAAATCGACTAAATCCTTACCCGACAAGAGAGTTAATTGATTAGTTCGTTCTAGATCGAAAACAATTGACAAAGATAGCCGAACATCTCTGTGTATAAGGGTTTCATCCCTCATGACCCCGTCCATTGCATGAAACAAACCGAAGAACCGGAAAAATTGAGTGAATTTGTCTAACTACAAAGGAACTTTAGTAATCCAATCTTGATACTTTGGTTCCTGATTGAGAACGATAGAACTTAACTTTTCTTTTAACTGATAAGTAATCGGTTTAGCCGCGGGTAAAGAAAAAGTTTCAATCCTTTTAATCGGAGTAATTTTCGCCGCAGTGCCACTTAAAAACACCTCATCAGCGATAAATAACTCCGTCTTATCTACAGGTCTTTCAATAACCGGAATACCCAAATCCCGCGCGATAGTTAAAACACTATCTCTAGTAATACCCTCTAGGATATCTTGGTCAAAACTAGGAGTAATTAGCTGACCATTTCTGATGATAAAAATATTCATTCCCGTCGCTTCACAGACTTTACCCTGAGAATTCATTAAAATTGCCTCATCAAACCCCGATTCTACCGCTTCCGTTTTTGCTAAAGCAGAAGTGATATAAGCGGCGCTAATTTTACCTCGCAACGGGAAACTTCTATCCTCCTGACGATACCAAGAACTAATCCGACAGTTAACCCCATCGGCTGCTAAATAATCATCCATTTCTAGACCATAGACGAGAAAATCCTTCTCGATACCATGCAATCGCGGGGCAATTCCCAACCCCGAACTATAGACAAGGGGACGAATATAAAAAGGTCGATTACACTGATTCTTTTTAACAAAATCGATAATTATTTGATAGATTTTATCGGCAGGAATCTCGTAATTAAGAAACTTAGCACTTTGACTTAAACGCTGACAATGACGTTCCAATCTAAATAATAATATCTGTCCAGGATTGCTAGGGTCGGGAGTACCTCGTAAACCACCGAAAGCGGCAGTTCCGTAGTGTAGTGCGTGGGTAGCAACGGATAACTTTGCCTCGCTAAAAGGGATAAATTTATTCTCAAAATAGGCGAGAGGAAGGAAAGGAATTTCGGCAGTAATAGACATTTTTTTGTTGATTTAACCAAGAACTAAACGGGATTTACCCATGCGGAAAAATTTTGTTTCTGGCTATTAGAAGGATTTTCTACCCTGATAATTTCATAGCGAATCGTCTGCGGGGCAGCCAGTGGAACAGCAAGGGTTCGCAATTCATCGAGATGAAAGACTGTTATCTGAATAATATCACCTGCGCGGTAGTCTTTTAATCTTTCGTTTAACTGTTCCGCCGTCACTCGCAATCCATCGATAGCCAATAATTCATCATCAGCATTAATTCCCGCTTTTTGGCAAGGGGAACCCATCTCGACAAATTTAATTATTTCTTTACCCGCTTCACTCTGTAGCCGCATTCCCAGATAAGGTATCGTCTCCCCATTGTCAACACCCCGCAGATAGAGTCCAAAAGGTTCAAGATATTGATTAAAGGGTAATTCTTCTAAACCGTCGATATAACGCTGGTAGAAGTCGCTTAAATCCACTCCCGCAGCCGATTCGAGAATTGCCTGCAACTCCCCATCGGTATAACCAATCTCCTCTTTACCGAAATGTTGCCACATCGAGCGTAAAACATCATCGAGGGAACGACGGTTATCGGTGTGGGTGCGAATTAGTAAATCGAGAAGCAGCGACAATAATTCCCCCTTGAGATAGTAGGAAATTTGACTATTATCGCTATTACTATCCCGTCGGTAGAGTTTTATCCAGGCATCGAAACTCGATTCGCCTAGAGGTTGGACAAGACGACCGGGTATATTGAGATAACGGCTGATTTCTTTGCTTAAAAGCTCTAAAAAAGTCTTACTATCGTATATTCCCGCCCGTAGAGGGATTACTATATCGTAATAACTGGTGGTTCCTTCGGCAAACCAGAGGGAAGAAGTATAATTTTCTGCATCATAATCGAAGCTTTCTAAAGCTTTTGGGCGAATACGCTTGATATTCCAGAGATGAAAGAACTCATGGGCGACTAATTGCAGAAAACGATTATATTTATCCTTATCTCGTAATCCCAAACGCATATAGTTAAGGGTACAGGAATTTTTATGTTCTAGTCCCCCGTAACCAGCCGCCGAAAGATGTAGCAAAAAGAGATAATTATCATAAGGGAGTCCACCGAACATAGCCGACTCGGTTTGAATAATTTTAGTGGTATCGGCGATAATTTGACTAGGATTGGCGTTTCCCCGTCCCCAGATAGCTAATTGATGGGGTTTTCCCTCGACGACAAAATCGTATAACTGATGAATCCCCACCTCCACAGGACTGTCCACTAGGGTATCAAAATCGGGAACGTGAAAGGTGTTTTTCTGTCCGGATAAAGATTTTAAGGCAGTGGTAACGCGCCAATCGCCATGGGGGGGGATAATTGTCAGGGTGAGGGGATGTTTTTGATAATCGGGGATATAGAAAAATAAAGCAGCCCCGTTGAAGTAACCGTGAGTATCATCGAGATGGTTGGTTCTGACGGTTAAATCGTGGGCAAAAACGCGATATTTGACTGTTATTTCGGAACTGTCACCATTGTCAATCTGCCAGTGATTTTTAGCAACTTTGCGACTGTTGAGGTTAACAGCTTGAAAATCTTGGACTAAACGGGAGTATTCCCGCACTAGATAGGAACCGGGAGTCCAAACCGGCATTTTTAGGTTTAAAATCGGAGCTTGCCAACCGGTAATCTGTAGAGTAACTTCAAAGAGGTGTGAAGTCGGTTCCGGCATAGCCACTTGATAGCTGAGACTTAAACGAGTTGAGGAGATGGTAGTGGGGGAAATAAGACTGGTCATCGGCATTAAACGGCTTTTAAGTTATTATAGCGGCAGGCTTTCGGCTAATTTCCCCGGTTTCGCCGCCAAAAATCCGATGGGTTTCCAAGATTTGGCCGAGCAGTTTTGGAACGACAACCCCCGCAAATCCTGCGAGGGTTGTCGTGCCGATTCAGCGTCTTTCTGCCGGGGGTGCGGGAGGAATCACATCGGTGGGAGGGGTTACCTCTAGGGGAACCGAACGAGTTTCGGGGGCCGCCACAGTGACGGGAACGGTAATCGGTTCGGCTGCCGCGGCGGCCGTATTTTCAGGACTAGGCGCAGCGGCGCTGGACGGAGCGACGGTAGTACGCCGACGACTAGAACGGCGTTGGCCCGGTTCGCTAGTATTAGAACGAACGATAGTTTGCTCGCGACTTACCCGAACCCGTCGCCGTCTGCGGATGGGGCCTTCGGTGGGGGAACCCTCATCGCTGCTGGCTAAACGATTGTTAGTAGTTTGGGTAAAGTAGGTACGTCGGGGTTTAATGGGTTCCGCTTTTACTGTCACTGGACGTTTGCCTAAATTCGGTTCTGGGAAACCTTGATAGGGAATATCCTTGATTGCTCCTAACATAAATTGTCGCCACATCCAAGCGGACATGGTACTGGCTCCATTGGTGGGTTTATTATTGTCATTACCGAGCCAAATTCCCGTGACTAATTGGGGAATATAACCGACGAACCAAAGGTCGCGAGCTTTATCAGAAGTGCCGGTTTTTCCTGCTACCGGACGACCAATTTGTGCGGGGGTTCCCGTTCCCGAATTAACCACATCCTGCAGCATCCAAGTCATCGTCGCTGCCGTGTTTTTATTCAGAGCAGTTTTCGGTTTAAAATTGGCTTGATAAATTACCTTACCATTGCGATCGAGTACCTGATTAATACCGTAAACTGGTTGATGCACACCATTATTAGCAAAGGTTCCGTAGGCGCTGGTCAATTCTAAAAGATTGACTTCCGAAGCACCCAAAGCCAAAGAATAAGTGGGTAAAAGTTTCGACTGGATCCCCATATCTTGAGCTAATTTAATCACCGGATTCCAACCCACAGCCACTAACACCTGAACTGCCACCACATTCAGGGAAGAAGTCAAAGCATCGCGCATGGACACCTCGCGGCCGCTATACTTATCGCCGTAGTTTTCTGGTTTATAACCATCCACCACATACTGTGCATCTTTATAATTAGAATAGGGGGATTTCCCCGCCGCAATCGCCGCCGCATAGACAAAAGGTTTAAAAGTAGATCCCGGCTGACGTTTTGCCTGTGTCACCCGATTGAATTGATGCTTATCGTGGTCAATTCCCCCGACCATAGCCTTAATTTGTCCATTTTTGGGGTCAATTGCCACTAAAGCCGCCTGTTGGAAGTGCTGCCACTTGCCATAACGAGAAACCGCTCTTTCTACCACTTCCTCCCCTTCCCTTTGCCAACGAGGATTAAGGGTAGTTTTTACCACCAATCCCCCCGCTTCTAGGGTTTTAGCGGGAACCAGTTGCGGCAGTTCTTTTTCCACATAATCGGTAAAATAGGCCGCTTGCCGTTGCAGACGTTTTAGGGGACTGGTTTTAATGACTAGGGGAGATGCGATCGCCAGTTCTGCTTGAGCGTTAGTAATAAATCCCACCTCGGCCATAGTTTTTAGGACGATATTACGCCGTTCTAGGGCAGATTTAGGGTTTTCGAGGGGAGAATAGAGACTAGGAGCGGGAACAATCCCGGCAAGGGTGGCAGCTTCGGCTAGAGTTAATTTATCGACGGGTTTACTGAAATATAACCAAGCGGCATCGGCAAGACCGTAGGCCCCGGAACCGAGATAAACTAGGTGAAAATAACGCTCTAAAATCTGGTCTTTTGTATAGTTATCTTCTATTTTCTGAGCGATACGCATTTCCCGTAATTTGCGATCAAAGCTCCTTTCTTGGGATAAAAAGACAATCCGGCCCAATTGTTGGGTGATGGTGCTGCCTCCTTCCACCACTCCCCCGGCTCTTAGGTTAGAAAAGAGAGCGCGAGCAATACCCTGGCCATCAACTCCCCCGTGTTGGCGAAAACGGCGGTCTTCACTAGCGATAAAGGCCTCCTGTACCAGTGGGGGAACTTGGGCAATTTTCACGGTTTCGTAAGTGCTAGGGCCATTTTGCTTGAGGATTTCCCCATTAGCGGCTTGAATGGTTAGGGTGCCGGGACGAGTATATGTTTGTATATCGGCGATATTTTGCGGTAGAGAGGTTTCAAGGCGATAAATGCCCCAACCTACCCCTAAAATGCCCCCAGTTACGCCTAATCCCAATCCCAAGTACAACCCAAAGCGGGGATGTTGTCGCCATTGCGGTAAGGGGGAATTGTCGATCAGGGTAGTAAATTTGTTTTTTATGGGTTTAAATGTCTCTAGAGCCTTGCTACTGGTTTGGGAGACTAAATTAACCTTTTTTTCTTCGGAAGCGGCTTCTACTGGCTTTTCCCCCGCAAATGGCGCAGATTTGGAGTCTATAGGATCGACTTTAGGGGGTTGCTCGGAATTCTCTAATTTATTAGCAAGATTATGAAAAAATTGACTAAGTTTTTGTTTGTATTTCATGTTAGTTGAGCGGGTGAGGGTGAGGGTGTTGGGGTGTTGGGGTGTTGGGGTGGTGGGAAGTGGGGAAAGGGAAGTGGGGAAGTGGGGTGTTGGGGAATTTAGCTGAAATTTCCCCATCTCCCTATTTCCCTAAATCCCTATTTCCTTAAAGATCGCTAAATTGTCGCCACCATTGCTGGAGGGGATAATAGACGAGGGGAGTCCAGAGACTACTAAGCAGAGCAGCAGTGAGGCCAATGCGTTGATAATCGAGCCAAAGATCAGCGAGATTTTTGCCTCCTTGTAGATAGTATTGAAAAGCGATCGCACCATCGGCGATTAAAGTCATAACAAAGACAATTAAGACCACGGCGATCAATTCTTCTTTAACATAACGTTGTCGGTGTAAACGGGAAGTGAGGAAACCGATGAGACCAAAAACCATGATATGGGAAGGATAATTAGAGGTAAGACTATCTTGAATAGTGCCGAGCGCTAATCCGGCCACCACACTATCGAGACAAGAGCGATTGAGACTCCAACTAACCAACCAAATCAGTAACCAATTGGGAGCGATGCCTAAAATCTCCATACCGGGCAGCCGCATTAAGGAAAGAAAGGTACAGAGAAGCAGCGAAGCGATAGTGACTAAAATATTCAGTATAAAACGAGAACGGGCTGATAAACGGTTTAATTTCAGCATAATTCCCCCTCTCACTGCTGGGGTTGCGGGTGAACGAACACCCATTCGAGATTGTCCACGGTGGCGGTAAATTCAATTTTGGCGGTGGGGGCGGGATTTTCCTGTAAATTAAGGGAAATTATGCGACCGATGGGCAACCCTGGCGAAAAAAGGCTACTAAAAGCCGAAGTTGTCACCACATCTCCCGGTTTGACATCGGGAGCTTTTTCAAAAAAGCGCAGGGTGGCGACTTGGGAATCCTGACCTTGAATTAAACCCATGGCCCGACTACGATTCACCGTTGCTCCGATGCGACTTTGGGAATTACTGACCAATAAAACTTTGCTGGTGTGGGGAGTAACTTCCCTAATCCGTCCCACTAAACCGCCAATTCCCGTCACCGAAGCACCCACTTCCACACCATCGGTGCTACCCCGACCGATAATTACCTGTTGCCACCAATCATCAGCGCTGCGGCCAATAATTGGGGCAGAAATCAGGGGTTTTTTCTGGGTTTGATAATAACCAAGCTGTTTTTTTAATTGTTGATTTTGATATTCGACTTCACTTAAACGATTTTGTAATTCTCGCACCCGTTGATCGGCCAGAAGTTGCTCTTGCAGATTAGTTTCCTCTCCCTGAAAAGGGCGGGTTAATAAACCATACAATTCTAAAATCGCCCCACTTTGATAGGTGCGAATGTACCAAGCTCCTCCCAGAGCGGCAGCGAGCAGAAAAATTCGCCATCCCTGCTGTGTCCATTTTCGTCGTGCTGAATACATGAGCGATTTAAAACCTCTTGGCTGTGTAGAGTGAGAATCCGTGTGTTTTGCCGCTAACCGATCCTAGTGACCTTTAGACATTGCGAGTTGTTTCATTAACGATCCGCTCAAAGAGTTTCTGATTTTTTAACACTTCTCCCGTGCCTTTGACAACACAGCGCAGGGGATCTTCAGCGATATGGGTAACGATACCGGTTTCGTGACTGACTAGGCGATCGAGTCCCCGTAATAAAGCACCCCCTCCCGCTAACATGATGCCGCGATCGATAATATCGGCCGCTAATTCGGGGGGAGTTTTTTCTAGGGTACGTTTGATCGCATCAACGATCACGGAAAGTGGCTCATCCATACTTTCCCGCACTTCTTCCGCTTTGATCGTCACGGTGCGGGGTAAACCGGACATAAGATGCAATCCCCGCACTTCCAGAGGAGGAAATTCATCTCCGGGGGAGGGATAAGCCGAACCAAGGCGAATTTTGATATCTTCGGCCGTGCGTTCCCCGATAATCAGGTTATGGACTTTTTTTAGATAAGCGATAATTGCTTCCGTGAGTTCATCCCCGGCCACACGGACCGATTCGCTGATCACTGTCCCATCGAGACTGAGAATCGCCACTTCCGTGGTGCCACCACCGATATCGATGATCATATTTCCCGTCGCTTCCGAGACGGGTAAACCGGCACCCAAGGCCGCAGCAACCGGTTCATCAATTAACCCCACTTCTCGCGAGCCGGCATTTTTGGCCGCATCCACCACCGCACGTCTTTCTACTCCAGTAATCCCACTGGGAACACCGATTACCATGCGGGGATTGCCAATCGTGCCATCGAGCGCTCGTTTGATGAATTCCGCTAACATGATCTCGCAGCTGTAAAAATCGGCGATTACCCCATCGCGCAGGGGTCGCAGAGCGGTGACATGGCCCGGAGTCCGACCGAGCATTTTTTTGGCCTCCTCCCCGACAGCGATCGGGTTACGATCTTGATCGATCGCCACTACCGATGGTTCCTCTAAAACAATACCTTTCCCTGACACATAAACGAGGGTGTTTGCTGTCCCCAAGTCTATACCTATGTCCCTTGATAAGGCTAGACCTCTAAAAAAACCCACTTGTTTTCACTCCTGTTCTTATAACAACGTTGCTATGGCTAGACTTTCGATCGAATCGACTTGGATTTTATTACGTTTTGTTTCTCAAGTCTAGTTAATTATCGCTTCTTTCTCTCCAGATTGACGCAAATCCTGCCCCTAATTTTCTCCCTAGCCACCGGTCAAAGTCAGGGTTTCGGGCTAAAATAAACATACTATTGTACTAAATTGAGGATTTAAGACCATGAGTTTAAATCTGGTTCATTTGGTGGGACGAGCGGGGAGAGACCCAGAAACCAAGTATTTCGAGTCGGGTAAGGTTTTATGTACTTTAACTTTAGCGGTTAATCGTCGCTCTAAAAATAGCGATCAGCCGGATTGGTTCGATCTGGAAATTTGGGGCAAAACGGCGGAAGTGGCCGCTAATTATGTGAAAAAAGGCGGTTTAATCGGAATTAAAGGTTCTTTAAAAATGGATACCTGGAATGACAAAAACACGGGATTAGCTCGCTCTAAACCGGTGATTCTCGTCGATCAACTAGATTTACTCGGTTCTAAACGCGATAGTGAGGCTAATTCCGAGCGAGAATTTTAAAGCTTAAGCGGTATTATTTCCAGATTTTAGGTGTGTTAGCCTCTAGTAACACACCTTTATTAGACCTCTTGTAAAAATCAAAAATTGTTGTTAGGGTTAGGAGTCAGGAGTCAGGAGTCAGGAGTTAGTAGTCAGTGGTCAGGAGAATTAAGAATGAATAATAAGCAATTAAATGGTCTATTCACAGATTTTAGGCAATTCAATCCTTATTTTTGCCGTTTTTGAATCCTCAGAAATTGATTGTTAATCATGCCAGAAGTTTATTTATTCTCTAATTGACTGGAAAAATATTGCTGTAAATCCGGTAAAACTTGCCGATAAATGGCTGTATTTATCTGTAGATTCCAGCCAAGAATAGAATTAAAAGGGATAATTTCCACCAGGGAATTACTATAAGCAATCCCTTCTAAAGTCCCGACAAATTCGGGGGTCCAGAGATTTTCTTCTAGGGAAATATTTTGTTTTTTTAACCAGCCGATCAAAGCCGAGCGCCCGATGCCGGGTAAAATATCAGCAGTCAGCAGGGGACTGTACCAGCAATTATCTTTCCATCCCCATAAATTACCCGTGCTAGTTTCTAACCAATTCCCAACTCGATCGACTAATATCGCTTCTTTTGCTCCTTTTTTTTGAGCAGTTTGTGACGCTAACCAAGGGGTTAAATAATTACCAGTTTTATGTTCTCCTAAAATGCGTTGCCAAGCGGGATTATCTATTACCCAGCCAATAATTCCCCGCTCTTGTCTAAGGTTTAAATCTTCGGGGAGAAATCTGCCTTTAATCCACTCCCTGCCATCGGGAAAAATTGTAATTCTCAGGACAGGATAGAATCGGGATAATTCTTCGGCTCCTTGGCGAATTCGCTGCCAATCGGGATCAGACCATTGGAAAACTTGTAAACTAGAGTGCAGACGTTTGAGATGTTCTTGCCAATGGGTTAGGGGATGATCTAAGCTTTGTTGATAGATACGCAGGGTAGTAAAGAGTGTGGCTCCATAAAGCAGTCCAATATCATCAATACCCAGACTTATTCGCTCATCCTCGATTAATTCGCCATTATACCAATACATAATCAGTTAACTGTTTACTGCCCTAGCTTATGAACCGTCAAAAATTTACTTGGGGATATTCTAGCTATAAATTGCGTCAGAGAGAAAATTTTAAAGAATTTCTGTGTTTACTGGGATTATTAATAGCGGCCTTAATTATCTATCTAGTGGGATTAGGTAATTTACCCTTGCGGGATTGGGATGAAGCGACCATTGCTCAGGTGGCCAAGGAAATTAGCCAAACCCCACTGGAACAATTGCGCTGGTTATTTCCCAGTTTTTGGGGTGATCCCTACCTGAATAAACCACCGTTGATTCATAGTTTGATTGGTCTAACCTACCATTTCGGGGGCATTAATGAGGCCAATACGAGACTAATTCCCGCTTTTTTAACAGCTTTATCGGTGCCGCTCCTCTACCTTCTCGGTCGAGAAATTTTTCCCGCTCGTTTGCCAGCTTTACTATCGGCCTTAATTTATCTAACTCTTTTGCCGGTGGTGCGCCATGGCCGTTTAGCCATGTTGGATGGAGCGGTATTATGTTTTGAAATGCTGATGTTTGTCTGTTTACTGCGCTCACGGCGCGATTTACGCTGGTCTCTGGGGGCGGGGTTAGGATTTGCCCTCCTTTGTCTGACCAAGGGTATTATGGGGCTATTATTGACGGGTATCGGCTTGATTTTTCTGCTCTGGGATACCCCCCGGTTATTAACGTCTGCCTATTTTTGGTCGGGTTGGTTGTTGGGAGCAACTCCCGCTTTTGCCTGGTATAGCGCCCAATTTTGGCACTACGAGCGGGAGTTTCTCGATTCCCTTTTTGTTCAACAGTTAAAGCGAGTTAGTGACGATCTCGACGATCATCGCGGACCGTTTTGGTATTATCTGCTGGAAATTCTTAAATATAGTTGGCCTTGGTTAATTTTCTCGGTTTGGGGTTTAGGTTTAGCACGTCAGGAACATCTCTACAGTTGGGCGAAGTTACTGTTAGTTTGGACGGGTGTTTATCTGTTGGTGGTTTCGGTAATGGCGACCAAGTTGCCTTGGTATATTCTGCCGATCTATCCGGCCTTGGCTTTAGCGGCCGGTTATGCCTTGGCGCAAGTGGGTAATCTTCCCATTGATCGCCCCTATAATCCAATCTGGTCAATTATTCTGGGTATTATCGGCGTTGGGGCGGGTTTATTAGCTTTAATGGTCTATTTTCCGGGTAATTTTGCCGCTATCGAACCTATCCATCCCTTAATTCTTTTAACCTTATTGTCACTTTCCTTGACCATGGTGACAACGGCGATTTTGTTAGCTCGGCGCTCGGAACAATTCAGCGTGGTTTTACTCTGGGGAATGTTGGTTTCTTTGTTTATTTTTGTCAATTCTCCCCTGTGGATCTGGGAATTAAATGAGAATTTCCCCGTCAAACCGGTGGCGAGTTTGGTACAGAAATATGTGCCGGCCGATCACCCTGTTTATATTGCTTTTGCCTACGAGCGCCCCTCATTAAATTTTTATAGTGGTCGTCGGGTTTTTCCCCTTGCTGCTGAAGAATTAATCAATTATTGGCAAAGTCACAAGCAACCCTACCTAATTATCGATCGTCAAACCAAAGAAGCTACTGATTTAGGAGGATTAAAGGTGATCGGCTCTACGGATTCCGGTTGGTTTTTGGTGACAAAGCAGTAGTGAGGTTAATTTTGGGCATACTTTTCGATAGCAAATTAGCTGAGACTTTAACTTGCTGGCTTCAAATATTAGAAAAATTTTACAAGTTGCGTTAAAATCACCCCTAGCGATGAAACGCAACACTTTTGTAATTGTTGAAACCGAGATTAATATGCTAAATAGGTCAATTACGGCCGAGAAAACCGAGGAATTCGCTCCTGCTGACCTGCAAGACCTGCTAGACTGCACCGATAGCTTTGTTAACCGTCACATTGGACCGACGGAGACGGAAATCGAGAAAATGCTGGCGGTTTTGGGTGTTGCTACCGTGGAGGAATTAATCGCTCAAACGGTCCCTGCAGCAATTCGTTTACAAAAAAGCCTTAATCTAGCACCTGCCTTGAGTGAATACGCCGCTCTTGCCCAATTAAAAGCTATTGCCTCCAAAAATCAGGTATTTCGCTCCTTTATTGGCATGGGCTACCATGACTGTATCACCCCGCCGGTAATTCTCCGCAACATCTTAGAAAATCCGGGTTGGTACACCGCCTATACTCCCTATCAAGCGGAAATCGCCCAAGGACGCTTAGAAGCTCTCTTAAACTTCCAAACTCTCATCACTAGCTTAACCGGTCTGGAAATTGCTAACGCTTCCCTCCTCGATGAAGGAACAGCAGCTGCGGAAGCGATGAGTATGAGTTATGGACTGTGTAAAACTAAAGCCAATGCTTTCTTTATCTCTAGTAGTTGCCATCCCCAAACGATTGAAGTTGTTAAAACCAGAGCGATTCCTTTAGGTATTGACATTATTATCGATGATCATCGTCTCTTTGACTTTCAAACGCCGATTTTTGGCGCATTATTACAATATCCAGCCACCGATGGCCTAATTTATGACTATCGGGAATTTATCGCCAAAGCGCAGGAAAATGGGGCTTTAGTCACCGTTGCCGCCGATATTCTCAGTTTAGCCCTGTTGACTCCCCCCGGCGAATTGGGGGCTGATATTGCCGTGGGTAGCAGTCAACGCCTTGGGGTTCCCTTGGGTTATGGGGGTCCCCATGCCGCTTATTTTGCCACCAAAGATGCCTATAAACGCAGCATTCCGGGGCGCATTGTCGGGGTATCGAAGGATAGTCAGGGTAACCCCGCACTGCGTTTAGCTTTGCAAACCCGCGAACAACATATCCGCCGGGATAAAGCCACCAGTAATATTTGTACCGCACAGGTGTTACTAGCGGTGATTGCTTCCATGTACGCGGTGTATCACGGACCGGAAGGAATCAAGAAAATCGCCCAAAGAGTGCAGAAATTAACCGCTTTATTGGCAAATGGTTTAAAAAAGTTGGGTTATCAAGTGGGGAAAGAACCGTACTTCGATACGCTCAAAGTTACGGTATCCACGGGAGTTAAGGATATCTTCGCCAAGGCAAAAACCCATAAGATTAATCTGCGTTATTTTGATGAGAATAATCTAGGAATTAGTCTCGATGAAACCACCAGTCTCAGGGATGTGTGGGATTTATGGCAAATTTTTGCCCCCACCGAGGAATTACCCTTTACCGCGGCGGAATTAGTCGAGAAAATTAGTCTAGAATTACCCGCTAATTTAACCCGTACCAGTGCCTATCTTACCGAACCGGTGTTCAATCGTTACCACTCGGAAACGGAATTACTCAGATATCTGCACCGTCTGGAAACAAAGGATTTAGCCTTAAATACTTCCATGATTCCCCTCGGTTCCTGTACGATGAAACTCAATGCCGTAGCGGAGATGATTCCGGTAACTTGGGCAGAATTCGGCAAATTACACCCTTTTGCCCCGATTGACCAAGCAGAAGGCTATCAACTGCTCTTTCAACAGTTAGAAACTTGGTTAGGGGAAATTACCGGGTTTGATGGCATTTCCCTACAACCGAACGCCGGTTCTCAGGGAGAGTATGCCGGTTTACAGGTAATCCGAGCCTACTATGAAAGTCGCGGTCAAGGTCATCGTCAGATTTGCTTAATTCCTGAGTCCGCTCACGGGACTAATCCTGCCAGCGCTGTTATGTGTGGTATGAAAGTAGTGGCGGTTAATTGCGATTCTCGGGGCAATATTGATATTAATGACCTGAAAACTAAGGCCCAGAAGCATCAGGATAATCTAGCGGCTTTGATGGTGACGTATCCTTCCACTCACGGCGTTTTTGAACAGGGAATTAGCGAAATTTGTGCCTTGATTCATCAATACGGTGGTCAAGTCTATATGGATGGAGCCAATATGAATGCTCAGGTGGGTTTATGTCGTCCGGCGGATTTTGGCGCTGATGTCTGTCACTTGAATCTTCATAAAACCTTCTGTATTCCCCACGGTGGTGGCGGACCCGGTATGGGACCAATCGGAGTAAAATCCCATTTAGTGCCTTTTCTGCCCGATGTTTCCCTAGTTTTGGCGAAATTATCCCCAGAAACCGCTAATGGTAAGCATCAGGACTCGATTGGGGCAATTTCGGCCGCGCCTTGGGGTAGTGCCAGCATTTTGGTGATTTCTTGGATGTATATCGCTATGATGGGGGCAGCCGGCTTGAAAAAAGCGACAGAAGTGGCAATTTTGAACGCTAATTATCTGGCTTTTCGTCTGGAGTCGGCCTATCCGGTGTTATTTAAGGGTAGCGCGGGAACGGTTGCCCACGAGTGCGTGATTGATTTACGTCCCCTGAAAAAACAGGCCGGCATCGAGGTGGAAGATGTGGCAAAACGCTTGATGGATTTCGGTTTCCACGCGCCGACGGTTTCTTGGCCCGTGGCGGGTACAATGATGGTGGAACCCACGGAAAGCGAATCTTTGGGGGAATTAGACCGTTTTTGTGAAGCTTTGTTAACTATCTATCAAGAAGTACAAGCGATCGCTAATGGTAGCATGGATCCCCACGATAATCCCTTGAAAAATGCCCCCCACACAGCCGCAGTTTTAACTGCTGATGATTGGAGTCGTCCCTATTCCCGTCAACAGGCAGCTTATCCGCTTTCTTGGCTAAAAGATTATAAATTCTGGCCGGTAGTGGGACGGGTTGATAATGCCTACGGGGACAGAAATCTGGTTTGTTCCTGTGAGGGTATGGACGCTTATAAGTAATCGTAATTCCTTGATAATATTTGGTGGGGTAGTGGCAAATTACCCCGCTTTTTTCTGGTTTTTCGGAACTTGATCCGTAAAATTAAGTACCTCTTGTGCCACTCGCTCGCAACTGCCTACTGTTCCTAAACTGGCTTTAGTTTCTGCGTATTCATCTAACATTTTTTGGCGACGTTGCTGATTTAATAATAGGTCTAGACATTCTTGCATAATTCTTTCTGGGTTAGCTTGCTCTTGTAATAGTTCGGGAACAATTTCTCGCATTAAAACTAAATTTACCGGTGAGACAAATGGTACAGAAAACTTCATAATATTGCGGGCAATCCAAGCAGTAACTGCACTTAAACGGTAAACCACCACCTGCGGCACATTTAACAAAGCAATTTCGAGATTAACTGTACCAGACTTAGCCACAGCCAGATCGGCTGCGGCAATCGCTTCTAAAGTCTGATCTCGTTCCATAATCACCGCATTTAATCCATATTCCTTCACTAATTCTCGCATTTTTGGTTCGTATAAAGCTAAGGGAACGGGAATTAAAAACTTAATATCGGGAATTTTTTCCTGTAATTTTTTAGCAGCAGCGCACACCGTCGGCACGAGATATTTAAACTCCTGTTGACGGGAAGCGGGTAACAAAGCGATCACTGTTTCTTCGGTTTTTATTGCCCATTTTTGCCGCATTTCTTGCCGATTGGGAGCATTGGCCATACGATCAACTAAAGGATGTCCCACCCAAGTTACTGGTAAACCTTTTGTTTCAAAAAAACGAGCTTCGGCAGGAAAAATTGCCAATAATTTATCCGTGACGGCGATTAATTTTTCCGTATTAAATAACTTTTCTGCTGTGGCCCTTAGTTTAGCTGAGGGGATATTTTCTTCCGACCAAATCCACACCTGTGGGGCAATATAATAAATAATTGGGACATCGGGAATAATTTTTTTAGCCGACTGACCGATCGCCACATTTGCCCCCACATAATCAATTAAAATAATCAGATCAGGGGGATGATCTCTAAAAAACTCTTTTGCTCGTTTTTGTAGTTGTAAAGTTGGCCAAATAAAGGGGATAGATTCAATTAATCCCATGGCAGCCAGTCGAGTGGTTTTACCCAACATTTTTGCTCCGGCTAACTCCATGCGATCACCACCTAAGGCAAAAATTTCTAACTCAATTTCTTGGGTTTTAGCTAGTTTAAAAAGGGATTCAATCAGCATGGCTGCCTGTAAATCACCCGATACCTCACCCGTGCTAATAAATATACGCATTTGGATAATTATTTGATAATAAAAGAATTCAGGAGTCAGGAGTCGGGAGATAGGAGTCAGGAGTCAGGATTGCTGGAGATAGGAGTCAGGAGACACGAGATTATTTTTATTTATTCTTCCCACTTCCCCACTTCCCCATCACCCCACACCCTACACCCCACAGACTGTTCCTCAATCAATAAATTATTTCCCCGGAATTAAACCGCGGCGTTTTTCTCCCGTGGTAGAGGATTGTAAAAATTGACAGAGATGTTGAACATGGGGGTTATCGGTTAAGAGAGAAACTTGTTCTAAAGCCTCCTGAAGATTTATATTAGAACGATAGATAATCCGAAAAGCTTTTTTCAGTAAAGCTAGATCTTCATCGGTAAAACCTGCTCTTTGTAAACCGACTAAATTAAGAGTTCGCACCCGACAGGGATTGCCTTCCACTAAAGTAAAAGGGGGAACATCGCGATCAATACGACTCATTCCTCCTAACATGGCCATTTTGCCAATATGAACAAATTGATGTACTCCTAAAACCCCCCCGATAACTGCTTTTGATTCGATCTGGACATGACCTGCCAAGGCGACACTATTAGCGATAATAATGTTATCTTGCAAAATACAATTATGGGCAACGTGAACATAGGCCATTAATAAATTATTACTGCCAATTTGGGTAACTTCTCCCGTATCCGTGGCGCGATTAATCGTGACAAACTCGCGAATTTGGTTATGATCACCAATTTCCACGCTACTTTCGCCACCTTTATACTTTAAATCCTGTGGTTCATTACCAATAACAGCCCCGGAAAAAATATGATTACCCTTGCCAATTTTGGTCGGACCCTCAATGACCACATGGGCATCAATAATTGTATCAGCTTCAATTTCCACATTGGCCCCGATCACAGCATAGGGACCAACTTTAACCTTGGGAGCAAGTTTTGCCGACGGATGGATAACCGCAGTGGGGTGAATTAACGTATTCAAAGGGAAGTCTCCCGCGCTCAACTTCGTCACTGTATGAATCATGGTATAGCTTATCCTATATTGGACAGATTGTGATCAAGATTGATAGCGGTTGCTTGCGGAGGGGACGACTTTAATGGGGAACCAGAACCCGATAAACTATTAACCAGATTCTCTTGATTCCCCCGTCCCTCCCATCCTGATAAAAAATATATGAGCAATAATAGACCTAAAATTATAGTCTTAGATGACGACCCGACAGGTTCCCAAACAGTCCATAGTTGTCTGTTATTGATGCGGTGGGATGAAGATACTCTCCGCTTGGGATTGGCAGATAATGCGCCAATTTTCTTTGTTTTGACCAATACTCGCGCTTTAACCCCCGAAAAAGCCGAGTCTGTCACGCGAGAAGTCTGTCATAACCTGAAAACTGCCTTAACTAAAGAGGGAATCGAGGATTTTTTGGTGGTTAGTCGTTCCGATTCTACCCTGCGCGGGCATTATCCGATCGAAACTGATGTTATTGCCGAAGAATTGGGCGGTTTTGATGCACATTTCCTGATTCCAGCCTTTTTTGAGGGGGGGAGAATCACTCGCGATAGTATTCACTATTTAATCATCGATGGCGTTCCCACTCCCGTCCACGAGACGGAATTCGCTCGCGATTCGGTTTTTGCCTACCACTACAGTTATCTGCCGGATTATGTGGAGGAGAAAACGAAAGGTAAAATTAAAGCAGATGATGTAGAGAGATTTTTACTGGCAGATATCCGTCAAGGTAGTTTAGAACGACTGCAAAAGCTCAAAAATAATCAATGTGGGGTGGTAGATGGGGAAACTCAAGCGGATCTCGATCGCTTTGCTGAAGATATTTTAACCGCCGCAGGGGAGGGAAAAAAATTTTTATTCCGTAGTGCCGCCAGTATTTTAACTTCTTTGGCTAATTTAGGAACTCAACCGATCGCACCCGAATCTATGGGTAAGTATAAGCCGACGGGGGAAGCCGGGGCAATTATCGTCGGTTCCCACGTCAAAAAAACTAGCCAACAATTAGATGAACTGCTTCAACAACCCAACACCGTCGGAGTCGAAATCGATGTGACGGCATTGCGCGATCGTCCCGATCAACGAGAGCAACTCCTAGCACAAGCTCTGGAAAAAGTCAAGCTTATTCACAAAAATAAACAAACCCCCGTTATCTATACCAGTCGGCAAGAGTTAACCTTTGCCTCTGTGCAGAAACGCCTTGATTTTGGGGTTGCCGTCTCCACCCTGTTAATGGACATTGTTAAGGGTTTACCCAGTGACATCAGTTTTTTAATCAGTAAAGGCGGAATTACCTCTAATGATGTCTTAAGTACGGGTTTAAGCCTGCGTTCGGCCCGTTTACTCGGTCAGATTCTCCCCGGTGTCTCCATGGTCCGCACAGCAGCCGATCATCCCCTCTTTCCTAATTTACCCGTGGTTCTTTTCCCGGGTAACGTTGGTGATGTCCAAGCTTTAGCCACAGTTTATCAACGTTTGTGCCAATAGGAGGGGATAGGAGACTCCGAGACAGGAGACAGGAGACAGGAGACAAATTCAGCTTTTTCTCCCCAACACTCAACCTCATCTGCTCACTCCTATCTCCTATTCCCTGAGCAAGGTTCATCGAAAATTTTGGGTCTGAAACCCCGTCGTTCTACGACGGCTTTACTGTTAAATATTAGCACATTTACGAAATATATGCTAAAATGTGAGGTATGGAAAAAGCCTATTCG
>NZ_JACJSW010000194.1:0-32683 GCF_014698375.1 Microcystis flos-aquae FACHB-1344
CTGTGTAAGACAGTACATGGTTTTTTAACTGTGGTATGCGACGGTGGTGGAAGCAGAAACTTAAATCGTGAGGTTTAGGAATCGCCGCACTTTTAGGGCGGCGAGGATGTCAACTCCCGTACCTTTTTCCCCAACACGGCACGGATGAGAATATTGGCATCCAGAACGATTCTTTTCGTCATGGCAGAAAGCCTAACGCTCGCCTTCGCGGAGTTGACGGAATTCGCGAACGAGCGCATCTTCAGAAAGTCCCTGTTCGCGTAAAAGCGCATCCAACCTCTCGGCGGCGCGTTTTAACCCGTCGATCTCCGCTTCCGATGGCTCCGGTCGTGCCGGCAAGAAATAGCCCACCGTCTGACCCTGGCAAGTGACGGCGATGGGAGTAGTAGAACTCAAATATTTGGCGAGATGATCCCGGAATTCTCCCATTCCGATTTTTTCTAGCATAGACTATTGCTTTTCCCGCTTGTGTACTGTTGTGTACATAATTTTAGCAGAAAAATCTTAGGTTGGGGACGTGCTAACTCGCTGATAATGTTAGTATCACACAGGAATGTCATTTAAGCTTTCTGCAAATGGATTAGAACGATCTTGGCGAGGAGGAACTTCTATAGTATAGTTTTCTTCAGCACAAATTTGTCGCAATTCTGCTAAAGCTTGGGCTAGGTTATCAAAATCTGTTTGAGTTTCATGGGCAGCTAATTTCTTCTCTAAGAGCAATCTTTCTTCTTCAGAAAGGGATTGGTTGACATCCTCACCGCCGGGGCCGGACGGTGATTCCCTACAGATCGAACAAACTTAATTGAACGATCTTCGGATGGGTTGACGCTTCACGGGACGATGCTTCTTTAACAGAAGTCTTACACTTTCCTCGACGCCCGTTTAAAGTCTCCGATTGCCCACCGGCGACCTTGATATTAATTGCGGCGTTTACATCCCTATCATGAAAAGTCCCACAAAAAAGACATTCCCACTCACGGATATTCAACGCTTTCTTACCGCCGATATTCCCACAACAGGAACACCTCTGAGACGTTGGCTCCCATCGGGAAATTATCCGAAAATCACGCCCATATTTATCAGATTTTGCCGATAGCATATCTCGGAAAGAACGCCATCCTAAGTCTGATATGGCACGGGATAACTTGCGATTCTTAACCATTCCCGATGTGTTTAAATCCTCTAAAATTATCGTTTGATTTTCACGAACAACTCTAGTGGATAGTTTATGCAAGAAATCAGTACGAGTGTCCTTAATCTTTGCGTGGATTTTAGCTACTCGTTTTCTGGCTTTTTCCCGTCGGTTACTTCCTTTCTGTTTTCTAGAAAGGTTTTTCTGTGCCTTTATTAGTCGTTTTAATCGTTTTTTTAACGGTTTAGGAGCGTCTATCTTTTCCCCTGTTGAGAGAGTAGCAAAGGTAGCAATCCCTAGATCGATTCCCACGGACTCCCCGTTATTAGGAAGTATTTCGGGCTGAATCTCGACAACAAAACTAAGAAAATAACGATCTGATGCGTCTTTAATCACGGTAACGCTAGAAGGTTCAGAGGGTAATGGGCGACTCCAAACTATTCTTAAATCACCGATTTTTGCTAAAGTAACGCAGTGTTGGTTAACGGTAAAACCATTATCGGTAAATCTTGCTGATTGTTTAGATTTACGCTTCTTAAATTTAGGAGGTTTGACTTTTCTTCCTTTTCTCTCTCCCTTACAAGATGCAAAGAAGTTAGAGTAAGCAGTCTCTAAGTCTCTTAGGGACTGCTGTAAAGGGATAGAAGAAACCTCGGTTAACCACTGTTTTTCTTCTGTTTTTTTGACTTGAGTTAGTCTTTTAGATAACTCAGTATATTTTGGCTTTTTCTCCCCTTGTCGATAGAGTTCTTGGCAGTAGGCTAAGGTATCGTTCCAGACAACACGCACACACCCGAACAACTGAGACAAAAGCCTCTTTTGTTGGTCTGTTGGGTAAATACGGTATTGATACCTCGCTTTCATTGGGTTAAGATGTGTGTGTCTGTACTCTATTCTAACTAGGTCTGTTAATAATGTCAAGTCAGTTGCGAAGAGAAAGAAACTCTGTTTCCGATTTAAAGATACACTTGGTCTGTGTGACAAAATACAGAAGAAAGGTTTTTACTGGTAAAAGTCTGACTTTGGTTGAAAAATCTTTTAGGGAAGTTGCGGAAAAGATGAATTTTCAGATATTGGAATTTAACGGGGAGTCCGATCATGTCCACGCATTGATTGAATATCCACCGAAATTATCTATTTCCGTGATGGTCAATTCTTTAAAGGGAGTCTCTAGTCGCAGGCATGGACAAGCTGGTTATCCTAAACCGTACGGGAAAGACGCTCTTTGGTCGCCCAGTTATTTTGTATCTTCTGTAGGAGGTGCGCCACTGGAAGTTCTTAAGTGCTACATCAAAAATCAGGAAAAGCCGTCGTAAAACGACGGGGTTTTAACCCAAATTTTCGATAATTTGGACGAGAGATTCAATCAATTTGGCATTCATGTTTTTTTCTTCTTTAGTAAGATTATCAAGATTCTAATTCGATTCCTCAAACAGTGATAGAAAATCACGGCGAACACTCACTAAGCTGTCAAGCATTAAATTACGAACAGCTTAACCTTCCGTAGGTATCACGGTTCAAAGTAAGGGTCATTTTTCCACTCATATTTCTGCTCCCCAAAACGAAAAGATAACTGCTGTATTTAAATTTTTACAGTTTATTTTAAATAAATCAAGAGATTTAACCCCGGAATCGTGCGCGAGAGAGTCCAGATAAGGAGAGTGATATAAAAGATGCCGATACCCCATTGATACCAAACTAAAAAAGAAATAATAGCGGGTAATTCTCGATCGCGAACTCGCCAATCATTAAAGCCTAATTTTAGCAAATTATTGAGACTTAAATCGTAATAATTTAACCAATTCCAACGCTTTTGCCAAGGAATAGGATTATAACGATCGCGAAAGAGGGGGAATTCGGGAACCACGGGTAAACGGGTGATTAATAAGCGTAATTGTCGCATACTACCATCTTGCAGGAAATAGGAACTATCCATTAAATCGTGATAGCGTCCCCGACGATAAAGTTCGATAACTAAAATTAAAGGTAAGGGGACAAGAATTAGGGCAATAGCTGTTAAAGTTAGTAGGGGACGACTGGCAGATTGTAGGATATTAAACACACCTGAAAGGGTGAGAATAATATAGCTAGTTACCATACAAAAGATTTCATAACGACTAGGAATTACTGGTTTAGGAGTGAGACGACGCACGCGATCGATTAACCAAAATAAACAGCCAAAATAGGCAAAAATTATGATTCCTGTCCCGAAAACTAAACTAAAATTTGTACCATCTTGACTTAAGAGTAATAGTAAAGCAAGGAAAGAAGTATGCAGAAAATCAGCTACCCAAGTGAGGTTAATTAGGCGAATAAATGAGATATTATTTAGCTTTTGTTTTAACTGTTGTAATCGCAATTTTTCGGTTTTATATTCAATTTGATTGGCATCGGCAATTTGTTCTAGGGAGCGAAAATTACGAACTAAATTTCTTAAAACTGTCTCATTTCCTGTTAGGTTTGGTAAATAAATTGCCTGACCAATTACTCCTCTATCTCCCAGGATTTTCGCTTTATCGGAATCAAAAGCTAATCCTGATACACTTAAATAACTATTTTTAGTAAAAGTGGAATTACTAAAATCTACCTGATCTAAAAGTTTCACATCTTGAAAACTAACCACACCATTAAAATAACTAGACCGGAAAGCACCCGATTTTTCAAAAGTGGCATTTCTAAAGGTTAATAAACTTAAAAATCTACTCTTAGAAAATAGCGGACGATCTCGCCATTGACTTTGGGAAAAATTGGCTTCCTTTTCCCAGAAAGTACGGGTAAAATCTGCGGTTTTATCGTATTTAGTTTGATCAAAATAAGCTTCGGCAGTAAAATGACTGCGATGGAAGTTAGTAATACTTTTAAAATGGGCTGTGCGAAAGATGGCTTTATTTAAAAATTGACTTTGACTAAAATTTACATCTCCCATAAAATTGGCTTTGGTAAATTTCGCTACCCTAGCAAAACGAGATTCTACCCAATTACTTTCACGACTAAATTTTGCTTCCATTGCTTCGACAATTTGCAGAAAAAAAGTCTTAGAAAAGTCCACTTCTCCCATAAATACGGTTCCCTGCAACTTCACAGGTCCGCGAAATACTGTGACATTAAAAACTGGTTCATCGCTATCGAATAAAAAATTTTCGTCCTGTTGTAATAACTGTTCTTCCGTGGGTGATAATAAGGTAGCGAGAGCCACTTTTGTTAAAGGAGTCGGTAAACCCAGACGGGAAGCGATAAAATTGCCTTGAATTAAGGAATTACTAAAATCTAAACCTAGGGGTTGTTTAGCGCGATTAATTTGACCTTGAATCTGTTGATAAAATTGTTCTTGCAGCTCCTTATTTTCATCGCGGATATCGATAACTAAATTGGCTAAATTAATGGTAGTCATCCCTTCTTTAAGGACGGGTGCGCTTAAACGTTCCTGCAATAAAGTTACTGTTAAGGGAACCCTATCCACTACTGCCAAACTAGGGAGAGAATGTACAGAGAAAAACAGAAAAACAATGATTAGTAACCAGCAGCCTTTCAACAACGCACCCACGACAGTTATTTTCCTAAACAAGCTTGGATAGCCATTTCTAAATCCTCTTGGTTTAAATCGGTGATAACAAAGACTTCCTGCACACTTTTTCCTGTCCTCGCAATCAGCTTAAAACCACCACGAATTGGTACTGATATCCGCAATTGTAACCGCGGACAATGACCTTTTGAGCGAGAAAGTACCCCCGGGGTGACAGTGGTGATTCCTTGATAGGTAATTAACTTTTCTAATACCGCAATCAACCCCGGAATATGAGTAGAATGATTCCAAACTAAACGACCATTATTCATAATTATGCGGCCTCTAGAGGAGCCATAGTTAATCCTTCCCGTCGCAATTGTTGGTGATAAAGTTCCGCTTGTTCTTGGGGACCTGTCCAGACAATTGCTTGTCCTTGGTAGTGAACTTGATTAGTTAATTCCCAAGCTCGATCGGTAGTCATATCCGGGATATATTTAATTAAACAATTGGCCACATGATCGAAGGTGTTAAAGTCATCGTTGAGAACAATAACTTTATAGTTGGGATAAGTCTTTTTGACCACTTGGGTGGACTTATCTAAGGTGGTACTGGGTGCGCTGGCCATAGAAGTTACAATAGGTTAAGGTTTTTGCAATTAAATTCGAGCATTTTGACAACAATTAAGCGGCAAAAGCCACAGAATTATTATTCAAAACCCGGTGATAGTAATTTAATAACTGTTTGGTGGCCGCTTGCCATGCCCATTTTTCGGCTTCTAGACGCGCATTTCGTCGTAATTCCTCTCTTTCTGCCTTGGCGGTTAGTAATCTTTGGGTGGCACTAATTAAACCCTTTTCATCCCTAGGATCGAAGAGATGACCATTAACTCCATCGGTGACAATATCGGGAATTCCCCCCGAATTTGCCGCCACCACCGGACAACCGGCAGCCATGGATTCTAAGAGTACCAAACCGAGGGTTTCTGTGCGTGAGGGAAAAAGAAAAGCATCTGCGGAAGCAAAAGCGGAGGCTAATTCTAACCCCTGTAAATAACCGACAAAATGGGTATTTGTGTCGGCAAAATGACTTGTTAAAGCTTCCCGATGGGGACCATCTCCCACAATGGCAAATCTTGCTTCGGGAATCGCTTCTAATACTGGTTTAATGCGATCGATTTCTTTTTCGGCCGACACTCGACCAACATATAATAAGAGAGGACTATCGGGGTTATTTTGGGATAATTTCAGTCTCATAGCTGGGGATTTTAAATGAGGTTGAAATAATTCCGTATCGACTCCCCTTTGCCAAAGCTCTACCTTTTCAATGCCACGACTAGATAATTCTTGCACCATAGCAGTGGAAGTGCAGAGATTTAAACTTGCTTGATTGTGGGCCAGTTTTAATAATTCCCAGAGTAATCCTTCTAGGGAACCTAATCCATAGTGTTGTAGGTATTGGGGGAGATGGGTATGATAGGAAGCGACGAGGGGAATGTTCATAGTTTTGGCAAAATAAATGCCTCCCACCCCTAAAATAGCGGGGTTAACCACATGAATAATATCGGGTTTAAACCTCTCTAAAGCTTGACCGACTGAAGGCCGGGGGAAAGCCATTTTTAATTCCGGATATAGGGGTAAGGGAATCCCTGTAACTCCATGAATTTTAGCACCTTTGTACTCCTTTAAACCGCCATCGGGAGAGAAAACTAATACCTGATGACCTAATCTTTGTAGGTGTTCCACGGTATGTTTAAGACGGGTGACAATTCCATCGATTTTCGGTAAGAAAGTTTCTGTAAAAAGAGCAATTCGCATAGAGAAAACAAGGTTAAGTAATAATTAAGGACAAGCTTTTTTTGAGATAGCTAGGAATAATTACTGAATTTCTCAAGGCAATTAACTCCCCAATTAATCATAGATCAGAAAGGCCAAAGGTTTTAATCACTCGATCGCTACCTTCGATAACCACCGTCGCTCGATAATTATCGCCGATTGCCGCTGTCCATAATTGCCATTCCCCCGCCACATTGTCTAATTTTAAGGGATTGAGGCCCACTTCCACTCGATCGAGTCCCCCGCTAATTCCCGTTCCCACTGCCTTTAAATAAGCCTCTTTTGCCGTCCATAACTGAAAAAATAGCTTTTCCTTCTCCGCAGACTTTTCAACAAGCTCGTGTTCCTTAGCACAAAAAAACCTTTTTGTCAAGCTATTTAAATCTTTCATCTGGCGCATTTTCTCTAAATCTACCCCGATGCGAGCGGTTAAAGTCAAGCCACAGATTGCCATCTCCTCGGAATGGGAGAGATTAAACTGCAATTGGTAGTTAATACTCGGTTTTCCCCGTTCACTGTAGATAAACTCGATTTTTTCGGGACTTATCGCCAAATATGACCCTAAAATCTCCCGTAAACACCCCCTAGCCACCAAAAAACGCCGCTTGTGTTGGGGAAAATGGTAACGATTAGCTCTAATTATTTCATCTTCCGAGAGCAAAGAAGCCAGTTTTTCTAGTCTATCCCCAGACGGATCAAGACTGATAAAATAGAGATGAACCTCATCGGTAGATATAAACATTAAACTAAGAAGCGATCAAATAATTAATTATCGGTAAATTTTACCGTAAAATGAGAATTGCCGACTCAATAATTTATCCACCTTCTAACTTTTGACTTTGCAGCACACCTATGAACTTTTTTCATACTGAAGACCACCTCCAACAGTTCGGTACAGATATTTTAGAAACAACTTGGCGAGAATTTACCCAATTAGCTCAAGAACAAATTGCCCTAACTTGGATAGTATATGATCCTCCCGTTATCGTCAACACGGGGGGAGCAATTTCTCACGAAGAATTCTGGAAATATTCCCCCCGCGGATTTAGTTATCGCGGACAAGAAAGAACCTATCCCGCTAGTTTAGTTAAATTATTTTATCTAGTAGCAATTCATGAGTGGTTAGAAGGGGGAATGATTCCCGAAAACACCGAATTAAATCGCGCCATTCGTGACATGATTGTTGACTCTGGTAATGATGCTACCAGTTTAGTTGTAGATCTGGTGACGGGAACCACTAGCGGTCCAGAAATTGCCGCCGGTCCCTTTGAAACTTGGAAGCAACAACGCAACATAGTTAATCGTTATTTTCAATCCCTAAATTGGCCAGAATTAGCGACAATTAACGTTAATCAAAAAACTTGGTCTGATGGTCCCTATGGACGTGAACGCGCTTTTTTAGGGGAATTAATGGAGAATCGCAATATGTTAACTAGCAATGCAGTGGCGCGTTTAATTCATACTATTGTCGGGGGGATTGCTGTTTCTTCCCAACGTTCCCAAATGATGATGTCTTTACTAAAACGAAGTCTTAATCCTGCTGATTGGACAAGTCAAGGAGATGATACACAAATCTTAGGATTTCTGGGACAAGGATTACCAGAAAATAGTCAAATTTGGTCAAAAGCTGGTTGGACAAGTCAAGTACGTCACGATGCAGCCTATATTGAAATTCCCCACCATACTCCCTATCTATTGGTGGTATTTACCGAGGGAAAAGATAACAGTCAAAATCGCTCAATTTTACCTTTTATTTCCCAGAAAGTAGCCGAGAAAATTATGCAGATCCATTAATTAAGCTGTGGGTAGGATGGTTTTCTCTGTCATTGCCAAAAGTGCTAGATAAACATCCTACTGCAATAAATCCGTAAATTTACCGATGTGCATCTCAATATACAGCTTTTCTGGGATAGATGGGGTTCGTTCTTGCAGCTGAAATATCCGTTGAGTAACTCACAGAAAACGGGTTTCTCGGAGAAACCCGTTTTCTACTCATGCACTCATGCAAAAAGGGGAATAAATAATCAGTCTTTAATAACCAGATTTAGTATGAGGATTTAGTCTGTGCTTTACCTTGACGGGAAGGGCTGTCATCATTTAAACTAACAATAAGTTATTTTTAAGTAAGTAGTCGGGCATAAATTCTGTTGTCTATCTTAAGAAATGTAAATTGCCGCAATTCTTACTGACTCCTGACTCCTGACTCCTTATCCCACAGTTAACTTTACTTTTGTCCAACTACTTATTTCCTCAAATGTGTGACTTTCAACCCTCACCATTGTCATAACGAAAGGGAAGTGGAGAGTAAATTAATTGTCCAGTATTTACTCCCCAAACTAGGCTACAATGCCGAACATTGGTATCAACAAGTTAGCTTCGGTAAAGTACGCTTAGATTTCCTTGTTTCCGCTCAAAAACCTATCAATAAAAGGCAGTTTTTATCCTCTCACTGTCTAATTGTCGAGGCTAAAAACCCCAGAGAAAAGCTCATCAATCATCGTCACCGCTTAGGTTATTATCTCAACTACTTTAAAGTGCAGTGGGGATTATTAACCAATGGTGATGAGATTCAACTTTATCAAAGAAAACCCGATAAAATTTATTTAGTTTTTAGATGTTCTGGGTTAGAAATTGCCTCTCACTTAGAACAGTTAAAATTTCTGATTGGCTACGAAACCTTATCCCTAGGCATTCCACCGCTTAATTCTCCAACAACCAACCACAGAAATCCCATGAAAACCATCGCAATTTATCATCATAAAGGTGGTGTTGGCAAAACCACCGTCGCTACCAATCTAGCGGCAGCTTTGAGTAAAAAAGGCAAGCGAGTATTATTAATTGATATTGATGCTCAAGCTAATAGTACCTTTGCCGTTGGTTTAATTAAGTTTCAATTCGATGATGACGATGATTTAAAAGATAAAAATGTCTTTCATTTGCTAGATAACAGTAACCGCATTTTTATTGAGAATATCGTCAGAAAGTCTCAAGGATTCAATCATCCAGAAATTGATGTTATTCCCTCTCACATATCTTTAATTGCTAACCAAGCTAAAATTAAAGATAATGCAGCGGTATTTGCTAGATTGGCAAGAAAATTAGAGAAAGTAAATGATCAATACGATATTGTAATTATTGATGCACCTCCCGCACTTGATTTATATGCACGCATTGCTTTAATTGCAGCTGACTATCTGATAATCCCTTCTGATCTTAAACCATTTTCTAATCAAGGATTAGATAGCGTTAAAAACTTTGTTCAAGAGGAAATCAATGAAAGTCGTGGAGATTTGGGTAAACCAACCCTACAAATTTTAGGCGTTTTACCTTCCAAAATTTCCACCCATGCTCAATACTTAAAATATAATTTTCCCAAACAAAAACAAGTGATTCCAGACAAATATAATTTACCTTTGATGGAATCGACTATCTCGGAAAGAATGCCTTTATCTCGCTGTATAAATCAATACGTTACCGTGGGAGATTTAGAAATTCCTGCCCCCCAATCTATAATCGATTATGCCGAACATCAAGCTGATGCGGGAGTATCAGCAGCAGAATTTGAAGCCTTAGCACTGGAAGTTTTAGCTAAAATAGGAGTTAAATAAATGTGGAAATTTTTACGAGTCGATATTACTGATATTAATCCTTCTGTTGCCAGAGAAACTTTCTCCGAAACTGAATTGGAAAATTTAGCCAATCTTATTATTGAAATGGGTGGAATTATTCGCCCTGCTATTCTCAAAAAAGCTGATAATAAAAAAGTTGATGAACGTTATAATATTATTAGTGGAGATTTAGAATATTATGCTTCTGTCATCGCCAATCAGAAAGTTCCTGACATCGAGATGATTAACGCTTTTGTAGTTGATAAAGAAGCGGAGAGTATCGCTTTACAGCAAATACAGTTATTATCCTCTTCTCCTGGGTTAATTACCACGCATGAAAAAATAGATAATCCTCTAGAATTGAGGATGAGTAATCTTGAAAAACGATTAGAAACCCAGTTACAAGCAATCCGAGAGGAGTACCAAAAAGAAATCAAAAGACTGGAAGAAAAAATTATTATTTCTCCTCCTTCTCCTCCTTCTAAGTCGATTTTAGAGCTTTTAAATAGCTGTGATGCTAATCAACTTAAAAAAGCAGGAATTCCCGCTACATCTGTTAACGATTTTCTGAAAAAACGTTCAGAGAAACCTTTTGATTCCTTAGAAGATATCCTCAAGCGCCCAGTGGTAGGAGTTAAAGAAGCAAGATTAATTAAGCTTATAGATTATTTGTTAATTTCTAATTGATTTTTGTGGGTGTGTTGAGCTACTTTAACACACCCTACCGATGGATGTTATAATAATGGAAGATCAGGAAAAAATCCCGATCCGATAGCGGGCAAAGATTAACTAGAAGACGGGTGAAAAGAGAAAACTTATGACAACTACCCCAGTAATAGCTGATTCTTTAACAATTCCTCCCCTAGAAAACGGCGATAAATTAACTCGATGGGAATTTGAACGACGTTATCAAGGGATGCCCCATCTCAAAAAAGCGGAATTAATTGAAGGAATTGTTTATATGGCATCTCCCCTCAGATTTGAAAGTCACGCCGAGCCTCATGCTAATATTATCGGATGGTTAGCTCTCTATAAAGCGGCGACTCCCGGTGTTAGATTGGGTGATAATGCCAGCGTGAGATTAGATATTGATAACGAACCCCAACCGGATGCCCTATTAAGAATTGACAAGGGAGGACAATCGACAATTAGTCAAGATGATTATGTAGAAGGAGCGCCGGAATTAATTGTCGAAATTGCCGCTTCTAGTGCTTCCTACGATGTTCATCAAAAATTAAATGTTTACCGTCGCAATCAAGTCCAAGAATACCTAGTCTGGCGGTTTTATGAACAAGAAATTGATTGGTTTCGGCTACAGGCAGGAGAATATATTAAACTAGAACCCGATAGTGAGGGCATAATGCGCTCCCAAATCTTCCCCGGTTTATGGCTAGATAAAAACGCTTTATTAATGGGCGACTTAGGAAAAGTTTTAGTGATTTTACAGCGAGGGTTAGAGACACCAGAACATCAAGATTTTGTTAATAAATTAACTAGCGATCGCTCTCAAGTTTAAAAATTAGATAATTATTTTCTCTCAAGTGTTCTATAATATGGGAGAAAAAACTTTGCTCAAATTAATGGATTATTTATTGACTTCTAACTGATTTTTGTGGGTGTGTTGAGCTACTTTAACACACCCTACCGATGGTTGTTATAATAATGGAAGATCAGGAGAAATTGCTGATCCGATAGCGGGCAAAGATTAACTAGAAGAAGGGTGAAAAGAGAAAACTTATGACAACTACCCCAGTAATAGCTGCTTCTTTAACAATTCCTCCCCTAGAAAACGGCGATAAATTAACTCGATGGGAATTTGAACGACGTTATCAAGGGATGCCCCATCTCAAAAAAGCGGAATTAATTGAAGGAATTGTTTATATGGCATCTCCCTTCAGATTTGAAAGTCACGCCGAGCCTCATGCTAATATTATCGGATGGTTAGCTCTCTATAAAGCGGCGACTCCCGGTGTTAGATTGGGTGATAATGCCAGTGTGAGATTAGATATTGATAACGAACCCCAACCGGATGCCCTATTAAGAATTGACAAGGGAGGACAATCGACAATTAGTCAAGATGACTATGTAGAAGGCGCGCCGGAATTAATTGTCGAAATTGCCGCTTCTAGTGCTTCCTACGATGTTCATCAAAAATTAAATGTTTACCGTCGCAATCAAGTCCAAGAATATCTAGTCTGGCGGTTTTATGAACAAGAAATTGATTGGTTTCGGCTACAGGCAGGAGAATATATTAAACTAGAACCCGATAGTGAGGGCATAATACGCTCCCAAATCTTCCCCGGTTTATGGCTAGATAAAAATGCTTTATTAATGGGCGACTTAGGAAAAGTTTTAGTGATTTTGCAGCGGGGTTTAGAAACAGCAGAACATCGAGATTTTGTCAATAAACTAACTGCCAATCACCGCTAGATTTTAAAATTAGACAATTATTCTTGATCTACTGTCGTATAATTACAGAAAGAGTATTTTTGACCTGAATTTGTTCTTAACTGTACCCCACATTTCGACAAGCTCAATGTAAAATAATCTCGCCCCTGATAATCTTCTCATCACCTTACTTTATGTCAAATCTAATCCTTTTCTGGCATCGTCGCGATTTACGTCTCTCGGATAATATTGGACTGAGTAAAGCTAGGGAGCGTAGTCCGAAAATTATCGGGGTTTTCTGCCTCGATCCTGCTATTTTAGAGAGGGATGATATCGCCCCTGCTAGAGTTGCCTATCTCCTCGGTTGTCTAGAGGAATTAGAAAAAAATTATCGCCAAAAAGGTAGTCAATTACTGATTATTCGCAGCAACCCCAGTCAAACACTCGTCAACTTAGCCGGCAATTTATCGGCAAAAGCAGTTTTTTTTAACCTCGATATCGAACCCTACGCGCGTCAACGGGATCAACAGGTAATCGCCGCTTTACAAACAAAAGGAATTGAAGTAGAAACCTTCTGGGATCAACTTCTCCACGCTCCAGGGCAAGTCCTCACCCTCTCAAAAAGTCCCTACACCGTATATACTCCTTTTTGGAAAAATTGGAGCCAATTAGCCAAAGCCAGCCCCAAAACCCTAGAAAACCTGCAAGGATTAGACGAAAATGAGGGGGAGAAACTCACAGAAACTATTAATCTACCAACCCTAGAAAATTTAGGTTTTACCTGGCAAAATCCCTTACCCCTCGCTCCCGGAGAAAAGGCCGCCCATAGCAGATTAGAAGAATTTTGTCAAGGGGTTATTAACAATTATCAAGAAGATCGTAACTTCCCCGCTTTCGATGGCACCTCGCGCTTGAGTGCCGCTTTAAAATTTGGGGCGATTGGCATCCGCACAATTTGGACGGCAACCCTAGAGTTATTAGAAAATTGCCGCGCCCAGGAAGCAAAAAATAGTATTATCACTTGGCAGCAAGAGTTAGCTTGGCGGGAATTTTACCAGCATTGTCTCTATTTTTTCCCAGAATTGGCGGTCGGTGCTTATAGAAAAGAATTTCGTCATTTTCCTTGGCAGGATAACGAAGAACATTTTCAAGCTTGGTGCCAGGGAAAAACCGGCTATCCGATCGTTGACGCGGCCATGCGACAATTAAATGAAACGGGATGGATGCACAATCGTTGTCGCATGATCGTGGCGAGTTTTTTAACCAAAGATTTAATTATTAACTGGCAAAAAGGCGAAAAATACTTCATGCAGAAACTTTTTGATGGCGATTTAGCCGCTAATAATGGTGGTTGGCAGTGGAGTGCCTCTAGTGGCATGGATCCGAAACCTTTAAGAATTTTTAACCCCGCTAGTCAGACACAAAAATTCGATCCGGAAGGGGAATATATTCGTCAATGGTTGCCGGAATTAGCCTCCGTAGATACGGAATATCTAGTAACCGGGAAAATCCCCCGTTTAGAAAGACATCGTTGTGGTTATCCTGAGCCAATTGTCGATCATAATCAACAACAAAAAGAATTTAAACGACTCTATAGTAATCAGAAGCCAAAACAATAAAACTAGCTACTTTTGACTGGCTTTAATCTGGTTCCAAACATCCTCTAAACTTAGATATAACACAGGCACAACAATTAAACTCAACAGGGAAGAAGTGACTAAACCTCCCACAATTACCATCGCCATGGGTTGCCGCAATTCCGCACCAGTACCCAATCCCAGAGCGATCGGAATCATACCTAAAATTGTCGAACAGGTGGTCATTAAAATCGGTCTTAACCTAATCATTCCCGTTTCTAAAACCGCTTCCTCCCGACTCCAACCCTGTTGACGCAATTGGTTAGTATAATCCAGTAATAACACAGCGTTTTTATCGAGTAATCCCAAGAGGAAGATAAACCCGATCAGAGAAATCATACTAAACTCACTACCCGTTACCAATAACCCCAACATTGCCCCCACAATCGCTAAAGGTAAACATAAAGCGATGACGATAGTTTCTAGCAGTCTTCTGAATAATAACCATAAAACTCCTAACATTAAAATTGTCGCTAGGATTAAAGTGCGACCAAAACTGCCCAAAACATCGCTACTTTGAGAAGAAGTACCCCAACGCTGTAAAGTTATCCCTTCCGGTAAAGGAATCCCTTCAATTTTAATCGCCGCATCTTCTAATCCTAAATCGGGACTAAGATTAGCACTGAGAAAAATCGCCTGTTGACCATTTAAACGCTCGATCGCCAAAAAATCCCCCCGATCATTTAATCTAGATGATAGGGAAATATCCTTTAAACCGGCGATTTTAGCAGCCTCAACCAGCAATTTCTCGGCACTATCGCGCAATAGCTTGAAATTATCGCTTTTAATCGCAATTTGGATCGGCTTTTCCGCTTCCGTCTGCACAAAAGGAATGTCCTCGATACTGACATTCACCCCTCTAATTGTCGGTAAAATTTGCCGAATCCGTTGCTGCACCGCACTGGTGTGAGATTTACGATCGCTCTTCAGTTTAACGTGAATTTTGCCACGATTCGGCTCACCCCGTAAACCGGCGATCATAAAAGTCGATTCCACTTCCCCATCCTGCAAAATCGGCGCTTCTAATTTGCTGCCATCGCGGATAGTGCGACGCAAAAGAAAACTTTCGGGAGAACTCGCTAACTGAGAAATCCAAGCGAAACTATCGCTAGAACTCTTAGCCGTCGGTTTATTAGGACTAATTTGCGTTATTTTCGGCAAAGGAGAAGTATAAACCAGATTAAACTCGCCGCGATCGAGTCGGGGAATAAATCCCCTAGAAATAAAAGGAATCAAGGCAATACCCGCAAAAAAGGTAATTAGGGCAATAGCAATGACCAGCAAACGATGACGCAATGACCAGTTTAAGAGCCGTCGATAGGCGTTTTCAATCGGTCGCTTTTGTTTCGTCATTTTTGCCCGTGACTGCGGTTTCAGCCAATATACTGCCAAAACTGGCGATAAAGTTCTGGCGATCAACAGAGAAAAAATCACCGCAGCCGAGACAGTTAAACCGAAGGGTTGGAAAAACTGCCCCACCGCACCCCCCATAAAAGCCACGGGTATAAACACGGCAACAATGGTTAAAGTGGAAGCAGTGACAGCTAATCCGATCTCCCTTGTCCCCTTGAGTGCCGCATTTTTCGGGGTTTCCCCCGCGTCGATTAAACGGGAAATATTCTCCACATCAACGATCGCATCATCCACGACAATGCCGATTACCAAAGCGAGAGCCAGTAGCGTCAGGGTTTCCAGATTAAACCCATAGATGGCCATGATAATGAAAGTCCCCAAAAGAGATAGGGGGATAACCAGAGCAGAAATGATTGTAGCGGCGAAACTGCCTAAAAATATCCAGATCACCAGCACCGACAGCAAAACTGCCAAGAGTAAATCATCGATCGTGCCTTGTAGGGCAGCGCGAATATATTCCGCTTGAGTTTCAGCTAAAATTATCTTGACATCGGGCAGTTTTTGTGCTATGTCTTTAACCAGTTTTTCTGCGACCGCGGCCAGATCGAGACTATTGGCAGCACCTTGTTTGATTACCTGCACAGCGATCGCCTCTTGACCATTAAAGCGCACCAGCGTGGGCAATGGTCGGGTTAAGCTTTTATGGGGATTATCTTCCCTAACTGTACCCTGACCGAGTAAATTAACTTTAGCCGTACCAGGAAGAGCTTTTAAGGGCGGAATTAAATTATCTTGGGCGATTTGGCTTAATTCTTCTAGGGTTTTCTGCTCACTCACCAGCGTATATGTGACTATTGCCGACTCATTTAAATCAACGGGGATAACTTCTGTAGTAGCTTGAGAGGGTAAAGGGATTTGCGAGATAGCCTGTTTAACTGCTGCGGTGGCTTTGTCTAAATTTGTGCCAATTTTAAAGAAAACGCTGATTACTGACTGTCCGGGGGCAGTAGTCGAGGACACATCCCGACAACCGGGGAGAGAGAAAAGGGGATTTTCTAGGGGTTTAGTTAATTGCTGTTCCGTGGTGATAGCAGTAGCTAAATCCGCTTGGGCGTTAATTATTACGACTGGAAAGCTGATATCGGGGAAAAGAGCGTATTTTAGGGAACTAAAAGCCAAAATTCCTGCCATGGCCACCGCTAACCAGAAAGCAATGGTTAACCTCGGGGCATTAATCGCTATTCGAGAGATATTCAGACGTTCTCGCCACGATTCTTTCATCTTTTGATCATCTCTCATAAGTGGGGTGTGGGGTGTGGGGTGTGGGAAGAATAAATAAAAATAATCTCCTGACTCCTGACTCCTGACTCGGAGACTCCTAACCCAATGGTAGATGTTGGATTTTTGCAGGAGTTCTATTTTCTGACAAAGATAAGCAAAAATTATTTATTGACTGCAAAAACTTGAGAATATTTAAATTAACATTCCGCAATATTTATAAATTCTTAAGAATTAATTGAGAAAGATTTTTATTTAACAACGATGTTATCATAGTTACAGCGATTTTACTGAATTTCATAATGGGTTATTCTGTGCTTTTTTGGGCAGCAAGGGTTGAAACCCTTGCCACACCTAGAAGGGTATCCTAATTGAAGCGGGTAAATCAGTCAATTTCACCAGCAGTGATGATCTTTTTTTTGTGTAGTTTTATTGCAAAAAAAAAGTTTTTTTGACAAAAAGCACAAAGTATGATACGCCCAACCTATTTCTGGCTGCGAGTAATTATTGCAGAGTGGGGGAGTGGGGAAGTGGGGAGAATAAATAAAAGCAATCTCCTGTCTCGGAGTCTCCTGACTCCTGTGAATTGTCCTAGGCGAGAAACTTAACCAACTCCTCTAATTTTTGCCAAGCTAACCCACTGGCTAAAATGTCGCGAGCGAGGGCGAAACCGGCAGCATGGTCGCCAAAAGTGACCTTTTCTGCCACCTGTAGGGCAAGAGAGGCATTAATCGCCACAGCATCCCGTTGAGCCGGCGTTCCACCCCCTTGCAGGACATTTTTGAGGATTTCGGCATTTTCTGGTACTTCCCCGCCTTTAAGGGCATTTAAACTGGCTCTGGGGATAGCAATTGACAAGGGATCGATCGCCGCAGAAATCACCTCGCCATTATTTAATAAAGCCATATCGGTCAGATCTCCTAACCCCACCTCGTCGAGTTTTTCCCGGCCGTGAACAATAATCGCCTTTGGGGTTCCCATTTGTGCTAAAGCCGTGGCCATGGGGGTGAGAAATTGCCGGTCATAAACCCCGATAACTTGACCTGTGGGACGGAGAGGATTAACTAGAGGGCCCAGAAGATTAAAAACCGTGCGAACTTTCAGGGTTTTGCGGAGATTAGCCACACTTTTCAGGGCTGGATGCCAACCGGGGGCAAAAAGAAAGGTAACTCCCACCCCATCTAAAGCCGCCGCTACTTTCTCGCTAGGGGCGCTCAAATTAACCCCAAGATATTCTAAAACATCGGCCGAACCGACTTTACTGGAGGCCGAGCGATTGCCGTGTTTAGCCACTTTTACACCCCCGGCGGCCGCCACAAAAGCCACAGCAGTGGAAATATTAAAAGTTGCGGCCCCGTCACCGCCGGTGCCACAGGTATCGATAACGGGAGTGGTATGGGGTTTAGGGTCTTCTAAGCGAGATTGTTGCCGTAAAACTCCGGCCATTCCCGCTAATTCCGCGGCCGAGACTCCTTTTGCTTGCAAAGCAGCTAAAATCGCCCCCGATAAAACTTCCGGAATCTGGCCGTTTAACCATCCGGTCATTAGTTCTTCAGCTTGGTTAAGGGAAAGGGATTTTCGATCGAGTAGTTGCTGCAGTAGGTTTGGCCAGTCTGGAGTGGTCATCGCTGTTCCATTGGTGTGGGGAGGGGGCGATATATTATCATAGCGGTTTGTCTGGAGAATCGATCGCTCCTAGTCATTTTTACTTTAAATCGAGCAAACCCTGTTCTTTTAACTTAGGATTAAAACGAATTTCCATCTGTACTCCCCGTTTTTCTAGGGTTGATAAAATATCGTTTTCTACTCGTCTGGATACCTGTTTTAATAACTTGATTTGCCCCAATTCGTCAGCACTTTGATAAAATTCTTTTTCTGTCTCAGTCATGGCTAATTTAGCATCAATTGGTTCTGTCCAGAGTTTTTCATTGCCGATTACTGCCTGACTTTCTCTTAGCCAAGCTTGTTTAATCGATTCGAGAATAGTCCGATTAGGACGATCAATCAACTGTATTTTTAGCCAATAACAAGCTTGGGGCTGTCGGGCAAGATGTTGTTTTAAACTGAGATAAATATCACGAGAATAGCCGACAAACTCTAAGACTTGTTCTCGATCAAAAATGGCATAAACCCCGATTTTTCCCTGGAAATCAGCACAGATATTACCCGTGGCATCTAGGTAGGGAATATATTCTAATTGTTCGAGATTAGCCAAAGTATCAGACTCATTCATAATTAATCGTCCCTAATTGGTTGGAGATAAGTAGGTAGGTGTTAAAAACTTTCAGATACCCCGCTGATCAAGTAGGGTTGATTCAAGGTAGGGTTGATTCAAGGTAGGGTTGATTCATGAATCAACCCTACCCGTTTAAAATTGTACCAAAAAGTTTTAGGCTAAATTAGTCCCCAAAAATGCTCAATTCTCAATGCCTACTGCTTCTCTTAACGAAATTGTTCACGCGGCCCTAAGTGGTCAAGTGGTTTCTTTTCCCACGGATACAGTTCCCGCGTTGGCAGTTTCTCCCCCCTATGCTGCCTTAATTTTTGCCGCTAAAAAACGGACTTTTGATAAACCCTTAATTCTCATGGCGGCCTCAGCAGCAGATTTATGGGATTATGTCAAGGGAAATCAGGAAGAAAGGGAGATTTGGCGGCAAATGACCGAAAAATACTGGCCCGGCTCCCTAACTTTGGTTTTACCCGCTTCTGAAAAAGTACCAAAAGTTCTTAACCCTAAAAATCCTAGCACGATTGGTATCCGAGTTCCCGCTCATGCGATCGCACGAGAAATTCTCGGTCGAACTGGTGTTTTAGCGACCACAAGTGCTAATCTGTCAGGACAAGAGCCTTTATTGACTCCAGAAGCGATTATGACTACTTTTCCCTCGGTGACGGTGTTAGCGCCCACAGAAAGGCAAGCATGGGGAATAATCAATAGTGGACAACCCTCCACCGTCGCGCGTTGGCAATGTCAAGGATGGGATATCTTACGACAAGGGGCAGTTTTTCTGTAAATATGGACGATATTGACGCTTTAAAACGGGAATTACAGCAAACTCGCCTCGCTTATCACCTGGCTGTGGCAATTAATCACCTCAAAAGCAGTTTTTTGGGACGGGTTGCCCACGAATTGCGATCGCCATTGAGCAGTATGATCAGTCTCCATCAAATGATTCTCGCCGATCTTTGTGAAAGTCCGGCCGAGGAAAGGGAATTTATCGCCCAGGGACAACTGGCGGGCCGTAAACTGATGGCAATGCTCGATGAGATGATTAATCTCTCCAAACTAGAGTCTGGTACTATACCTCTCAATCGAGAAATTTTTTCTTTAACTAAACTCTGGCAAGATTGGGCAAGTCTAACTTATTTACAGGCAGCTAATCGCCATATTAAGCTTAAATTTAGCCCTTTAACCGATGAGATTGCTATTATTGCCGATTATCAGCGTTTATCCTCCGCTCTTGTCCTTCTCGTCGATGCGGCGATCGCCAACTTAACGAGTGGCTCTATTTGTATATCGGTAAGCGCCCTTGGCGAGAAAAAAGTCACTATTACCCTAGAATTTCCGGGGGAAATCGCTCTCTGGCAAATGCCAGAAATTTCCCCTTTGAGTTTAGAATCAAAGCCAGAAGAAGTAAAACAATTTACTCAAGCTCTCGGTCTTTCTCCCGGTCTTAAATTTCAGTTAGCGAAAGGCATTATCGAAGTATCGGGGGGGGAAATGAGCTTAGATAAAATCGATAACAATAGTCAGGACAAGCTCACAGGGATCGTTTTTTCTTTACCTCGATCGCCGGATAGGAAAACTCCTCGGGATAACGATTAAATAATACCATCGTCGTGGTGGCGTTGCTTTGGAAACCAATGCGCCGGTAAAAATTTTCTTGATTAGTAGTCATCAAATAGACTCTTTCCACCCGATTTATTCGGGGATGGGCCAAGACTGTTTCTACTAATTTACGCCCTAAACCCGCTCCCTGATAATCGGGATGAACGATCACATCCCAAATAGTTGCCCGATAAATGCCGTCAGAAATGGCGCGAGCAAAACCAATTAATTGCCGCTCATTCCACACCGTCACCACCGGATCACTATAGTCAATTGCGGTTTCTAAATCTTCTAAACGGCGATCGATTGCCCAAAATGCGGTTAAATTAAATAATTCTCGTAGTTGCGATAGATCTATCTTGCTTTTATCCTCGTCAAACTGAATCTGACTACAATCAACCATGATATTTCCTTAGTCTAAGACTAAAAAATAAAAGAGGATTCACGCTCGATCGGACTGATTTATGAGCAATTTCCCCTAATCTATGTGTTTGATTATACTCAATGCCTCAGATAATCTCTAGTTGATTTATCGTGATTTCTTGACAAGTCAGGATTCAGGATTCAGGAGTCGGTCGTCAGGAGGAGATAGGGTGATAGGGTTTTGGGGTGATAGGGTTGAGACAGCTTCCCCACTTCCCCATTACCCCACTTCCCCATTACCCCACACCCCACACCCCACACCCCACTTCCCACACCAATGCTTAACAATCAAAGATCTTCGCCAGTGTCTGTGATTTGTTTAGGGGAAATCCTCTCTGATCTAATTGCCGATCAAAGCGAGCGCTCTATAGAGCAAGTGACTTCTTGGACAACCTATGCCGGGGGTGCGCCGGCAAACGTGGCCTGTGGATTGCGAAAATTGGGCATAAATTCGGCTTTTATCGGTTGTGTGGGCAAAGATCAACGAGGGGAACAGTTAATCGCCTTGCTAGACGCTCTCGGAGTCGATACCACTGGTGTACAGTATCACCCCACTCTACCCACCCGACAAGTTTATGTCACCCGCGATGCTGGGGGAGACAGACATTTTGCGGGTTTTGGGGGCAGAAAAACGACGGATTTTGCCGATAATGCTCTTAATGCTGACTTATTAACCGAAAATCTCTGGAAAAATGCCGATTATCTAGTGATGGGAACCCTAGGGTTAGCCTATCCCCCGGCGAGAGCGGCGATGATGCGCGCCCTCGAATTAGCTAAAATTTACGCGGTGAAAGTATTGATCGATATCAACTGGCGACCGGTTTTTTGGCCTAATCTTGAGGCTGCCCCTGATATCATTCGAGATTTTATCGTCCAGGCCGATTTGCTCAAATGTAGCGAGGAAGAAGCAGCATGGTTATTTGGCACTGATACCCCCGGAGAAATATCATCACAATACCCCAATTTAGGGGCAATTCTGGTTACTGGCGGCGCAAAAGGTTGTAAATATCATTTAGGCAAAAATAGCGGCACTGTCGAGGCTTTTCCCGGGGAGGTGGTGGATACAACCGGGGCGGGGGATGGCTTTGTGGCCGGTTTTTTGGCTCGTGCCGCTCTTGGGGGCGATCAAATTGGGGAAAATGCCGATTTAGCCCGTAAGGCGGTGATTTATGCCTGTGCGGTGGGGACAATGGTGACAAGGGGGGCAGGAGCGATCGCATCCCAACCGACTCGGGAACAGGTGGAGGAGTTTCTAGCGGCCTTTGATACTAAATCTGGTTATTAAAGACTGATTATTTATTCCCCCTCTTGCATGAGTGCCTATCGTGATATGTAACCTATACTCAACGGATTTAGGATTATTTGCCAGTTTTTTGGTCAAACCAGTCTAAAACCCGATTCCATGCCCACCAGCGATCGCTATCGCCCCACTGACGCTGACAGGATAAACTGCTGATATAACCCACATGACCGCCATAGTTGGTTAAGAGTAGATCCACGTGGGGATTATCAGCGATCGCTGCTTGCAGATCGGGAATGACTGCGGGGGAAAAGAGGGGATCATCGGCCGCGTAGAGGATAAAAGTGGGTTTAGTTAAGTAGGGTTGAAAGGGCAAGGGACTACTAGCGGCATAATAGTCAAAAACTGTCTCAAATCCTAAGTTTTTAATCACTAATTCTCGATCGAATCCTGCAATCGTGGTGGCGCGAGTAATTGCTTCGGGATCGATATGATCGGGATGAGCTTGATGGATGCGTTTGGCTAACTTGCGTAATTCCCTGGCGATCGCTTTTTCCAAATGTTTCCCCCAGGGATCCCGGACGAGATAGGATAAAGAACGATTAGAGTCTAAATTAGGACAAATTACCGCACCACCACCGATATCGACGGGATCGATCCCCATATCTTCCTGATTCTCTACCGATTTAATTCCCCAGAGGGCCAATTGTCCCCCCAGAGAGTAACCTGTGAACCAAAAAGGAGCAGGACAGCCCATTTTTTGGGCTTGGGCGGCAATATGAAGGAAATCTAGCCCTTCATAGATGCCATCGGAGGTGAGAGTCGGGGATAATTCGGCTGTCTTACCGTGGGCCCGCCAATCGAAGAGGACGACTGCGTAGTTTCTTGCTACGGCTTTTCTGCCTAAAATTCTTAAAAACCATTGATTATCTAAGTCTCCCGTGATGCCGTAGGTGCCGATAATTGTTCCTTTCGCTTGCGGGGGAATGGAAACAATCCCGTAGATAGGGACGGCATTGGCCCCGGTGAAAATGGTTTCTTGATAGACTGGTTCGGGAATAGCGATCGTATTTTGCCAGGTTTCTCGCGCTTTTAGGGACACATAGAGAGTCATGGCAAAACCGTTTTTCAGCAATGGGGGCGGAGTGTAGGTGAGATTATCGGTCCTCGTCCTCGGATGGGCAAGCATAGCAGCACAGGGGAATCAAAACGTCAAGAGGGGGAGACAAAAATTAACTTATGCCCACCGCTTTCTTAAAAATTGTAAAGCAAATTGTCCCAAGCGGCGAGCAACTCTGGCAGGGCAGTGGCCGACCAATTGCCCTCACAACCGCGACCTTGATAGAGAATAAATCGCAGGGAATAATTATCGGGAAATCCTGCCGCTTCTAACCACAAAAGCTCGCTTTCCGCTTCACAAGCAATACTTTCTTCATCCATTAATTCTGTGGCCATGGCCGCCATAGTTGCGGTCAATTGTGATAGTAACCGACGCAAATCTTGCCACTCGGACTCGGTCAATTCGATCGCCCAATCATCGCCACCAATTAATCCTTTATAAATGGCTGCCTTAGGATCCCAACCGAGTCGCCAACCTGAACCATATTTGAGAATTTTTTCCATAATTTTCTAGAATTTTAATAGGTCGGCATCTCCCGGTTTTGATAAAGATGGACGACGGGGAGAAGGACTAGGAGAAGGGCTAGGATTGGGGGTTTCTTGGGGGAGAATGGCGGGGTTATAAATTTCGACTAGAAGGGTGACTAACTGCTGCCGTTGACGACGATTAAGACTGTTAATCGCTTTGATATCGGCAGCCATCGGGTTAACCGTAAGGGTTGCTTGTCCGGGATAGTTTTCTTCGCTGATTTTCTCGTTCACTCCTAGATAATCCCCTAGGGTTAATTGCCAATCAAAACGGATGAGAGTAAACCTTTTTTTTGTATCTTGATGATAACGAAGAAAGCGACTGATTAAAGTATTATTCGGATCGATCGCCCCTGTATCTCGACGGGTATAGTTGTTTTCTTTCGGTAAATCTGGCATTGCTTGATAAATTTGTTGGGCAACTGTTTCGGGTCGTTGAATTTGGCTCATCCCGGGGGATTGCCACGATAACCACCAGAAAAATATCCCTATTCCTAGCCAGAATACTAATAATATTATTTGCTTAATTTTCAGCTTTTGAGGGAATTTTAACAGCATATTAATCAAGAAAAGATTGAAGTTAATTATCTAGGAACAGTGGGGATTTTTCAGGAACATTTCAAGAGGTTGGGAATGTTATAATCATCTAACAATACCCCAACTCATCTAACTGTAACACCTAGGCTCAAAGTTACCCCAGTCATCCCCATCATAGCAAAGACTGGACACGATCGAGAGGCCAGTAAACTTTATAGGCTTGACCAACGATATAACTTTCTGGCAAAAAACCCCAAGCATGGGAATCAAAACTATGGTTACGATTATCTCCCAAAACAAACAGGCTTTTTGGGGGTACAGTCATAAATTCTATTTCATAATTGGCTAACTCGGCGGTGTAGGGTTCCTCGATAACTTGCCAGTTGAGATAAACTTTACCCCTGCGGATTTCAATGGTATCCCCAGAAATAGCGATGACTCGTTTGATAAAAAAATCTCCAGAATTAGGATCTAGTTGCTGAATTTTTTCGGGAGTTCTAAAAACAATTATATCGCCTCTTTTCGCTTGATAATTACCAGATTGACTGACGAAAATGCGATCACCTACTGCGAGGGTAGGCAGCATGGATTCGCTCGGAATCTCGAAAAATTCTATTCTTTGATGTAACCAATCGGGAAAATAATTACAGATAATTCCCCAAGTAAAAATTGCTGCCACCATCAGCGCCAAAATGGAACGATAGGTGTGACGATGGGGATGGAATTGATCGGGGAAAGTGTGATAAACATGATAAACAGCGATTGCTGTAATTAAAGGGGTAAGAAAGAGGATATTGGCCAAAAAATGATCTATTTTCAGGGTAATCAGGGATATAGTCAGAAAAATTATCCCTAAGATCACCTTATCGGCGTACAATTGCCCTAACCCGGGTATAATCCGGTTAGCGAAGACGGCAAACCATGGGTTTTTTTGTTGGCGGGGAATTTTCTCTAAGCTGTTATTCTGTCTGGAATAATAAACAGTCCAGTGAGCGTCAAAAATATTGCTAATGTAAACGATAACCAGAGCAACTATTCCCCCTAATCCCCAGCTTACAGGGCCATTGTGGCTAAAAATTGACCAAATTGTCACAATTATTAATATTACTTGAGCGATTGCCAAAAGGGTTGCTTTTTGGTTTTTGTTAGCATACCATTGTCCCAAACCGGGGAAAAACATCGAGAGATTGACCGCTAACCAGGGATCTTTTGCTTGTGAATTAGTCGCATAAGGACGAGAAACAGCCGAAAAAAGGGAGGGTTTGCTCATAGTATAGACCTATTGCCAATTCAGTAAACAGAGTGATCAGTGAACAGTTAACTTAAAACTCAAATCTGATAACTGATAACTGATAACTAATATAGCAACCAACAACAATTAATGCTTTTACTTCAATTTAGCACATCTCATTACTGTCGCAAAGCTCGTTTAGCCCTAGGTTATAAGGGGATTGATTACCAAGTAGAAAATCTCACCCCCGGACTACATATTCTCAAACTCAGTCCCCTAACTAAAGGGTTAACCACTGTCCCAGTTTTAATGGCAGCAGATGAGATTATTGCCGATTCTACTGCCATTTTAAAATATTTAGAAAAAGTAGTTCCTTTCCCCTCTTTTATTCCCGCTGGGGAAAAGGAGAAAAATCAAGCTTGGTTACTAGAGGATTGGTTAGATGAAAGTATTGGAGTAGCGACTAGATTTGTCTATTATAATTATCGCGCCGGAGAGGGAAAAGCGATCGATCCTTCCCTGAGTAGTCAAATAATTATTAATATCGTGCGACAACAATATAAAATCACCCCAGCCAGGGTAAAACTAGCGGAGGAGCGACTAGAAAATGCCCTCAAGATTCTAGAATATTGGCAAAATCAGGCCTATTTGGTGGCGGATAAATTAAGTGTAGCCGATATTGCCGCCACTGCCCTACTCAGTCCTCTGGCTCTAATTCCCAGTTATCGTCAAAAATATCCCTGGTTGTTTGCTAGAATCGGGGAAATTCATCAACAGTGTCGGGAAAAATTGCCCCCTGGTTTAAATTAAATGCAGCGAACGACAAAAATTATCATCCTCATCTCTATCGGTTTCTTATCGCCCCTAAAAGCCCTTGCTTTGCCCTCTCCTGAAGATATTCCCGAAGAAGTTTTACGAGCAGAAATTATCACTTCGGCTCGCTCGCCCCTTGATAATCAACCCCTAACTGCGGCAGAATATGCCTTACTAGAAGAACAATTAGCCACCAGCATTTATCCCCCCCAAATTAATCCCAAGATTCGACAATTAATTGCCCTGAGAAGATTACAAAAATTCCTCCAGATATTGATACCTTTCTATCGTTAAAATCAAAATAGTCAATCTCCTTTGGCAAAAGTGCATCTGCTAACCGAAAAGTTTAGAGAGAATTAGAGCAAGGCGATCGCTTTTATCACCAGCAGACAAAAATCCCGTGTTATGATTAATGAAAAAATCATAAAGTTTTGTAACAAACCTTGACTGCTATCCTCCGCCCCCAAGAAAAGCCCCTGCTTAATCGTCCTTGGTACTCCCTGTCCCCTCTCTGGCAAGGAGACGAAACCGATGTTAAACAAGGTTTACCCCATAGCCAACTCGCACCCCCGTGGCAGATTTTAATTCTCGGCGATGGTTCTCCCACCCGTCATTTACAACTTTTAACCGGTGAAAAAACGGAAGTGGATGTGATCGATATGTCCCCCATCGGCGACGATGAGGATGGCGCACCGATGAAAATTAGCCTGATTCCGGGGCCGAGATTGCGTCGTCAAGTCTGGTTACGCACAGCTAGTGGTCAAAGGTTAGCCTATGCCGCTTCTTGGTGGTCTGTCAATCAAGTGGACGAATATCTAGAAAATCGTTCCCTACCGATTTGGGAAAGTCTCTCGCGGCTGCACACGGAATTGTATCGCGATGTGCAGGGACTTTATTACGGTCATTCCCCGGAATTAGAAATAGCTTTTGGGGAAAAAGGAGCATTTTGGGGTCGTCATTACCTATTTTGGCACGCTCGCCAACCCCTTACCCTGATTTACGAGGTTTTTTCTCCCTATCTCCGTAAATACCTCGGCGAAATGAGAATTGATCAATTAGGATAACTGCCGTAGATATTTCTATGTAGTCCCATTAGTTAATCTTTGGAGAGAATTAAATGATTTTTCTCCGTTAATTTTGCCATCCAACCCGGTTCAATCACAATCGTGCTAATTTTTTCGATAATAATTGCCGGTCCAGCCAAACAATCAAAAGGTTGCAGATCTGAACGCTGATAAATTGGCGTTTCCCGCCATTGATTAGCCATAAAAACCGCTACTCGATCGAGCAGAGGAGGTAATTTTCCCATCGGACGGGAGCGAGTTAAAATTGCTTCTTTGGGACTGTCCATAGTCTGGATCAATTCCACGGCAATCGACTCAACAATTAAAGCTTTTTGTTCTTGCTTAAACCCATAACGTCTTTGATGTTCCCGTTCAAAATCCTGACGCATTTGATCGCTAAAATTAACCGCTAAAGTGGCATCACTGCCTTGATATTTTAAACTAACTTGCTGCCGCACCTGATTATAATCCTCTAATTCCCGACCCGCTAAAACTTCTAATTCGTTCATCTCCGTGAGTAACTGCCCGATTAAATCGGCATTTAACGGCTGTTCGATCGCTTTTTCTTTAATTACCCTCAAATCGGCCAAACCCATGCCGTAGGCGCTTAAAACCCCGGCATAGGGATGGAGAAAAATACTTTTCATTCCCAGAGTATCGGCAATTAAACAGGCCACTTGACCCCCGGCACCGCCAAAGGTACAAAGAGTATAATCACTGAGATCATAACCCTTTTGTAGAGAGATTTTTTTAATCGCATTAGCCATATTTTCCACGGCAATTTGAATAAACCCCGCAGCCAGCAGTTCAGGACTATTATTACCCCCCATTCTTGCGGCCAATCCTTGAAACTTTGTCAGCACAATCTCTCTATCTAGGGGTAAATTTCCCTCTTGTCCAAAAATAGCGGGAAAATAGGCAGCTTGAATTTTTCCTAACAAAACATTAGCATCGGTAATTGTTAATGGTCCACCCCGTCGATAACAGGCAGGTCCCGGATTAGCTCCGGCACTTTCTGGTCCAACCCGAAAACGAGAACCATCATAGACTAAAATCGAACCTCCACCAGCGGCCACGGTGTGAATACTTAACATCGGCGCTCGCATTCTTACGCCGGCAATTTCGTTATCTGTTTGGCGCTCGTATTCCCCTTGAAAATGAGAAACATCGGTGCTAGTTCCTCCCATATCAAAACTGATAATTTTGCTAAATCCCGCCCTTAAACTGGTTTGTACTGCCCCAACTATTCCCCCCGCAGGACCAGATAAAATGCTATCTTTACCCTGAAATTTATCGGCGGTGACTAAACCGCCATCGGATTTCATAAATAACAAGCTAGTTTTCGGTAATTGCTGGCTAATACTATCAACATAGCGGCGTAAAATTGGCGATAAATAGGCAGAGACTACCGTGGTATCTCCCCGGGATACCAGTTTCATTAAAGGACTGACTTGATGGGAAATGGCTAGATGAGTAAAGCCGATTTCTTCGGCAATGGCTGCCACTTGTTTTTCGTGGTCGGGATAACGATAACTGTGCATAAAAACAATCGCACAACTTCGGATACCCCCTTGATAAACTGGTATTAAATCGGCTTTAACTTGGGCGGGATTAACGGCGATTAATTCTTGTCCTTGATGATCGTACCGTTCGGCCACTTCGATAACTTGTTCGTATAATAAAGAAGGAAGAATAATTTGACGGGCAAAAATATCGGGGCGATTTTGATAGCCAATTCTCAAGGCATCTTTAAAACCTTTGGTGATTAACAAAACCGTGCGCTCTCCTTTTCTTTCTAACAGCGCATTGGTGGCTACCGTTGTTCCCATTTTGATCACTTCGATGTTATCTAGGGAACCGCTAATATCTTTGATCCCTTGAATGACTGCATCTGGGTATTTTTCGGGATTTTCCGAGAGCAGTTTATAAAGAACAATCCACTGTTGATCGGCAAGGGGAACAATCAGAAATCTAGCGGCATCTCTAGCTAGTCGTTCAATAATTTCTGGTCGATCGATTATCGCCACTATATCGGTAAAAGTTCCCCCTCGATCGATAAAAAATTTTAACATAATCCCTCCCAGTTCTCAGAATCAATGAACAATTGCGCCTAATTCTTTTAAGATAAACTAGATTGATTTATCTGAGTAAGCAAAATGTCCACAGGAATCGCTATCTTAGGGGTAGGACGTTGGGGAGTCCATTTCGTCCGTCATTTTTCTCAACATCCCTCAGCACAAGTAGTGGCGATCGTTGACTCCTCCCCTGAAAAACTTCATCTCTGTCGCGATCAATTTAATCTCGATACTAATAAGGTTATTTTAGCCAATGACTGGGAATCAATTCGTCTTCACCCCGAAATCTCGGCTGTAGTCGTCGTTACTCCCGCCATCAGTCATTATCCCCTGATTAAAGATGCTCTTAATTTAGGTTATCACGTCCTCGCCGAAAAACCCTTAACCCTCAATCCCCAAGAATGTGGCGAATTAACGGCATTAGCGGCGAAAAAACAGCGTATTTTATTAGTTGATCATACCTATCTTTTTCATCCGGCCGTTATCACCGGACAAAAAGTCCTGCAATCTGGGGGTATCGGTAAACCTCTTTATGGTTATGCCACTCGCACCCACCTAGGTCCAGTTCGCCAGGATGTGTCCGCTTTGTGGGATCTAGCTATTCACGATATCTCGATTTTTAATCATTGGCTAAATAGTACCCCTGTATTAGTGCAAGCGCGAGGAACAGTTTGGCTACAACCTAATCTAGCCGATTTAGTCTGGTTAACCCTGATCTATGGCGATGGTTTTCAAGCGACTATTCACCTTTGTTGGTTGAATCCCGATAAACAGCGACGTTTAGGGATAGTTGGCAGCGAAGGGACTTTAATTTTCAATGAATTAGACTCTCGATCGCCTTTAACCCGACAAAAGGGCTATTTTGAACGTCAGGAAGCCTATTTTATTCCCCGGGGACAGGAGACGGAATCTATCCCTATTGCCGATGGTGAACCCCTAAAAGCATTGTGCGAACATTTTTTAGCATCGGTGGCTACGGGTGTCAATTCTCCTGTATCTTCGGGATCGGTAGGGACGGAATTAGTCAAAATCCTCCAAGCAGCAGAATTATCTCTAGCCAGAGGTGGAGAAATCCTGCGCTTAGAATAGGGAAACATGGGATCGATAGGTAGGGTCTGCTGAAAAAGTTTTTCGTGGGGGTAGGGTGTGGGGTGTGGGGTGTGGGGTGTGAAGTATAACCTGATTTGCTATTGACGAGGAGTTTGTACGGCGTTAGATTTATTAGAGGTTTCCTTAATTTGTACCCAGTAAGGGGGTATCGGAAATTCTGTTAATCCTTCCTGCAGCACAGGTTATGGCTTTTTGTCAATGGGGAAGCCAGATATTATGAAAACTTTTCCGAGTTTTTTCGGCTATTTATGGATGTCTGAATGATGCCCATCTGAAACAGAAACAAGAACTTGATTCCCTGCTCACCTTCTGATTTCACAAGTTTAATAAATCTCAGATTATGACCATCTAAAGTCTATCTCAGCATAGGCTAATTAATTTTATCACTGAACTTCCCCCGTATAAATATACTAGCTATGGCTCAAAGTCTTACAGAGCCTGAGTTAAAGCAATGTAATACTAATAAACTACTGGGTACAAACTCCTGAAATCTTTACGCAGACAGGGTTTGAGGCAAAATTTTTCAAATTTGACCCTTTGACCATTATAGCTTGTTTCCGGGCAGAAAACCATCAAAAACATGGCTACAGAGGGAATCGCTGACTCTAGAGATTAATGACACCATCTGTTACAATAAGGTTAGCGATCACTATACAGCCAACTCTACGGAATCGCTCTACTCCAGATACAGTCAACGGTACAGCCATTTTCAAGGGAAAAATGTACCCAGTAGCCTCTTTTCAATTTTTTCTGAGAAGCGACCTGCAGTAAGGGTTTTGTTAATTTTTTAGTATTTCTGTATGGGGGAAGTCCAGTAATATAGGAATCTTAGCCAAACCTTCAGCCGTAAACCGTTTCGCTAAATCTCCCGTCCCAGACTTCACAAACTCTTGTACTGCTAAGGTGACAAGCAAACCTGCTGTTAATGGCTCAGTCATTTTTAAATTTTCCTCTAATAGTAATTCAAATTGGGTTTGAGACTCTAAACGTTTAGAGAAAAATAAAATCTCTAAATTTTCAATCTCTCCACTCTTACCGATTAAAACGAGGGACAATTTCATCGCCAATCTCCTCAGATTTCTGTTCAGGATAGGGTGAACATCAGAAAACGAGTTTCTTTGAGAAACCCATTTTCTAAGCTAAACCTACCAAACCCGGGGCGTAAACTCCGCATCATTTAAAATTATTACATTTTCCCCTGACTGCACCAACACAAACAAACCCTGACGACAACCATAACTCGCCACCTCATTGGGAACAATCATCGCTGCCACCGCTCCCAAAGCCTTTACATCTCGAAAACGAGGCATTAACCGCTTAAACTTAGCCAAACGTTGTAAATGCTCATCCACATCCCTTTGAGTTAACTTACTTTTGACCTCCACTAAAATGGCATCGGTATCATTTACTACCAATAGATCAATCTCTAAACCCTCATTATCCCGTTTTACCGAAATACCAGGGTGAAACTCATGGACATCAATACCCCGCTCTTGAAAAAGACGCACCACCGCAGGACGTACTTGCCACTCGACAAACTCTCCTAAACGATTGCCCAACTCCCCAATCTGCTGACTAACTCTGTTAATTTGTTTATCTGTTTCTTTTTGAGCTTGGGATAACTCTTGTTGGGATTGGGATAACTCTTGTTGGGATTGAGCTAATTGCTTTAGTATTGCCCGAATCTCTTCAATAGTGGCTGTCATAATCAATTTTCTCAAGTTAAAGTGATGTAGCCTATACTCAAGGGATTTAGTATAATTTTAGCGTTGATTATTGGCAGGAATGGAATCGGCTCTCCCAGGTTTGGTGGGTAAAATGTATTCTAAGATACATTCCTCCTAGCGAGGGGGTGGAACGAACCACTTCAGACACAAAGGACACAAAGATCGATCCTATGTAAGTTAAACTGATCACACAGAACCTAGAAGATTTCGAGAAAAAGCTAAACCTACCAAACCCGGGGCGTAAACTCCGCATC